>DAOVDG010000099.1 GCA_030669595.1 Candidatus Thorarchaeota archaeon | reverse complement strand
GAGCAGGATAGGCTTGAAAGGACCAACCTTTACTATGTGGGTTCTGACGTGAGCGCATCATTCCTCACTGGATCGAATATGACAGAAATCCAGGAGTCCGCGCAGAATTTTGAGGGTGTTACAGACCTGACTGTCGAATACTTGCTTACGATGACCAGTACTCGGGGCGGGGTTGATGTCAGAGGAATAGAACCCGCGACTTGGACTGAAGCAGCCTTCTACGAAACCAGTTGGTTTTCCGGCGCGGTTCTGGAGGATGTTCTGAATAACTTCACTGGCAACAAGATCATATTATCAGTTTCTCTAGCAAGACAGTTGGAGCTTCGTGTTGGAAACTCCATAACTCTCAGGGGAACAAGCTCAAGTGACCTCCATAGGATGGATATTGTGGCGTTGATTGGTTATGTGAGCCCAATAGAGGATTTGGCCATGAGGTTTATTGGGGACATGGGCGGGGAGTTTGCCTTTGGTGGAACTTACCCTTCGTACGTGCCTTCCGACTACCTCAATGAAACTGGCCTCGAGGATATATCGACTGGGCATCTATTGTTGAAGACGATTTCAGGCACCAACGGCACGCTCCTTGAACAGGAAATATCAGCTGCGTTCCCCGAGGTTGTTGATACGGACTCCACGACAACAAGAGTTGCGGCATCGCAAGAGAATACATTCGAAGTGGGAGGTACCCGTGCACGATGGGTAGGTATACTGTTCGGCGGCGTGCTCGCTGTCGTTGGAACCTTGCTAATAGTTGGGCTTACGCTAAAGGAAAAGGAGTATGAAACAACGCTTCTTGGCGTAAGAGGGTTCACTCGTGAACAGACCCTCAAGGTGCTCGCAGGCGAAGTGTTGGTTATGGTTTTGTTCTCCCTTCTACTGGGTCTGCTCACTGGCTTCATCCAGCTATTTGGTGATATTGCCAATGTGAGCGAGAACACTCAGATATTGGTTCGGCCGCAAATCGTCCTGTCACCGCTTGCTATCTTTGGCATGGCGGCAATTGCGATTGCTGTCTTGATTTCAGCGCTCATACCAGTGCTAATGACATCAAGATTTACGGAAGATAAAGTGGATGTTCTACGCGAATGAGGTGCAAAAAATGGTAAGCTACATTCAATGTGACGACTTGATGAAAGTCTTCAAACTTGGTAACCTAGAAGTGCAGGCACTTCGGGGTCTCTCGATGAAGATCGAACAAGGTGAAATGATTGCAATAGTCGGACCTTCTGGGTCGGGCAAGACCACGCTGTTGAATATCATCGGAGGTCTTGCGAGAGCAACAGCTGGAAAGACCTGGGTCGCTGGTCGAGATATCACTCATGCGAGTAATGCCGAGCTAGGCAAGCTGAGGCAAAAAGTTGTTGGGCATATCTTCCAAACACTCAACCTTATTCCAACGCTGACCGCGTACGAGAATGTGGAGCTTCCAATGCTTGCAGTCAATACACCTGCACACGAACGGAAGAAACGAACCACGGACCTTCTTGAACGTGTTGGTCTCACCCTCCGAGCAAAGCACAAACCCGATGAACTCAGCGGCGGTGAAAAGCAACGCGTCGCGATTATTTCAGCACTTGCGAATGACCCGCCAATTCTCATATGTGATGAACCTACAGGCGACTTGGATACTGAAACGGGCGCCAAGATAGTACGGTTCCTTCACGAGGTCAACAAGGAGATGGGCAAAACGGTGCTCGTTGTCACGCACGATCCTGCGATTGCGAGACAGACCGATAGAATCTATCGCATCATGGATGGCACAATCATATCCATGCAGAAGCCAAGCGAATCGGCAGCGGCTAGTGCCGCCTTGATGGCGCAAATGTACAAGGATCGGCTGGCAGAAACCAACATTGAGATATCAGACCTACAGCTCATGTATAAGGAACAAAGAGTTGACGCGGCGAATTTCGCTGAGCGCTGGCACAATCTCAACCAGACTAAGCATTTCCTTGAGCAGGAACTGCATCGGATGGGCTTCTAGTAGCATCGCAGATAGCTGGAGCACGGCTTTAATCGCACCTTGCACCCGATGATGTAGGTTCGTATTGGAGTCTTCTTGCCAGATTCAGCCATTGCACTTCTCCTCGTCTATCTGAATCATCAGCCGAGCTACCATTGTCTTTCAAAACACTCTATATGCTATCTTCAATGATTCTGAGAATCTCTGCTTCAACGGTCTTCTCAATCTTGGGCCTCGTCTTGATTCTGCCCACTTCTTCTCCGGAGCTATTGAAGATGATGATAGTTGGACTACTTGTTACACTTAGCATTTCAACCTCTCTTGGACTAGGAGGAATCGCCCAGTTCATGCCCGGGTTCTTTCTCTTTTCTTCCCAAGATGGCTTTGTCATTCCCCCAAGAGCACGAATCTTCAGGCCTATCTTGTCTTCTAGGCGAGCAAGTACAGGTATGGCTCTGCGCGAGTCATCGCACCAGTTTGCGAAGAGGGCTACAATCTCGTGGTCGCTGGCGTATATCTTTAGTTTCTCAACAGTGTCCATGTCAAGATCATAGCCATCACGCTGTCTAGCGAAACCGCCGCGATGACCTGCCGGCATACTGTCGATATACTGATTCACAGTCGGGGCGTCTTTTGTCACGTCATTGAGTGTTGGCATTGGTTTCTCTTCAATTGCTTGCATTTTCCACGATCTTCCCTAATAACTCGGACGGGGCTTGCTCTCAATCCTCGCAGACAATGTCATTTCCCTTCTCAGCTTTCACGGACTGCAACGGGGCAGTTTGAATAATGCGTATGATTCTCTTCAGGTCTTGACTATGTCGTTCTTCAGTTTCCTTGAGATGCAATAGAAGCAGCTCTGCAATCGGATCATTGATTTCTGCAAGTGCTTCCCCATAAAGATCAGCCATCATATCCTCTTCTTGGACAAGGTTGCCAATCATCCTCTCAAGTTTGACTCTATCCACGTAACGCTGTATCTTGGCGGACCACGTATCGCACGGAGCAGTCGTTAGCGTTTCTATCATGCCTTCTAGGAACTTGACGTGTTTCCAAGTATCTAGGCGAAGCTCCATGCAGACGAGACGTACTGCCGTTTCCTTAAAGCTCTCCTCTGCTTCAATGAGCGTGTCGAGAGTGCGTTTCTCCACCTCAATCTGCTTTTCCAATATCGCTAGGAGTTTGTCGTTGCTTGTCATAATAAACTCTCCAAAAGGAATTATACTATTAACTATAGTGAAGCACCTTGCTTTTAAGCATATCTTTTGGGGTCGAGATTGGACTAGTCGGGATGAATGAGTCCGCGGCAATCAGGATGATCGAATAATCGGTCCTTTTCGTACTCATTACCCAAAAACTGGTTTATCATGAGTGCTGCGTAATTGCCAGTTCCTGTTGCCATTGCCACTTGCTGTGTTATTGGGCGACAGTCACCAGCTGCCCAGACTCCTTCCTTGTTGGTCCTGCCCCGCTTGTCAGTGAGTATGTTTCCTCGCTGATCCACTTCCACTCCAATTTGCTGTGCAAGCTCAGATCTTGGAATTGCCACATGAGCGACAAAGAAGACATTCGCCCGTATTTTTTCACCATTTGTTAGTGTAACTGACTGCACTCGACTCGGTCGCTGGAAACTTATCGACTTGATTGTGCCTTTGATCCATTCGAAAGGTGATTTGTCTAGTTTGGTGAGGTCCTGGTCCTCTATCGGTGCATAGGCATCTTCGGTCATCAGGATTCGAACCTTTTTGGCAAACCTTGTCAGTGTGTTGGCAACATGAAGAGCGCTGCCCACAGTCCCAGCATTAACCACCAGAACATCCTTACCCTTGCATAGTGGTGCTTCACAGTCTGGACAGTAGTATGCGCCATTTCCGACATTGGCGATAGGTAACCAGTTCATCCATTCGCCGTCTACGAGTGGATGTTTACGCGCAGTTCCAGTTGCGAATATTAGGGTCTTAGCTATGTATTCAGATTTATCTCTGGTTCGAGGACTCTAATCTGTAGTGACCTTAAACTTCGGGTATCGACCGGACACTTCTACTACATTTGCCGCCTTGAATTTCGCTCCTGCGGATTGTACCACTCCTTCCATCTGACGAAGCAGTGATCTGCCCTCATTATATGTGCCAGAACCTGCAAAGTTGTAGATGCTGTTTGTATGGAAATGCATGGGGCTTGTCCCGCGATCCAGAACTAAAACTGACCGTTTGTGATATGCAAGATGCAGCGCAGCTGAAGCACCTGCTGGACCACCGCCAATGATTATCGTGTCATAAGTCTTTGAAGGAGCCATGATGTCACCTTAGTTGTGCCAGTTAACTACGGCTGAATGATAGTATTACTATCAGCCACGAACTAACCCGTTCCGCAGTTTCTTGCTGCTCTGGCGATAGCGCTGCATCAGCGTATCTATAATGGTTTCCATTCGAATATGAATGCCTGATACTAGGCGAGCGGCGGGATCTGCGGCCTGTGCCAATGTCCGTCCAAGATGAAACTATACAGGATACTTCATTGACCGAGGTCGGGTCGATAGAAGCAGAAGTGGATTGATGTTCACTTGATAACTAATCTTCAAGTCACGAGCTGTCTTAGTTCAGTTCTTGTGCCAAGCGTGACAGCCCTCTTCTGTGCAACTCGTACAACGCCAATAAAAGAATTGAGATTATGATGAAGAACCATAATCCTTTGCTAGTCCATGGGTCAATCGGTACCGGTCCAGGCAAGAATCATCTCACTCTTCTTGATAATTGTCCACACAGTGGGTCACAATGAAATTGTGACTGCTTTTCACCACACGCATAGAGAACTGCGTGTTCTCTCCTTAAGCGTTTTCACCTGTCTGGCTGTATGTAGAGAGTCATGTGCCAGACTGGTATATTTTGGTACTCATAACATTGGTTGAGAGTTTTCAACTAGCCCTTTAGCCCGTCTGGAAAGGTGATAGGCACCCACTTCCACAGTGACGAATCCAAACATTAATTCGGACTAATGAAAAATGAGAAACAACCTTACTTGGTCAATACCTTTCCTTCATGATCAACAGATTTCAGAAATGACATTATTTGACTAGCACATATTGCAGACTTCTCATCGATATGCGCGCTAAATCTTCTTATTACATCATCGTTAACTATGGCTAAGAATCCTGTGCTGTAGGACTTGAGAGTAGTGATGCGAGTAGCATCTTGCGGTCGCTGGTTGCCATTCAATGCAATGGAACTAGCCGCCTGGACTACCCTTCCAAGGGGAATCCTTCCAAAGAACATCCCAGATCATGTCCTCAGTCAGGGTTTCTGGTTCGATTATTGTCTTGTGAAGCTCATGAAGAAGACTGTGGTGTCGTATCTCATCCTCCAGAATCATGGCCGCAATTGTCTTCACTTGATCGTTGTCGCTCTTCTCAATTAGCTCACCATAGGTCTTGACTGCACTCGCTTCAAGTCTGATATGCTCCTTGATGCCCTCAGCAATCTTGTCCCTCTCATCTTCGCTGATGAATGGAGTTGGCCCATCTACGGCTTTCCTCAGAGATTTGAGCAGGGCTGCATGTTTCTTCGAGTCTTGCGAGATTCCAAGCAACAAATCCTTCACGAATGCGTTGCCAAGCTTTGACGTGTTCTCCTCGACCAATTCAATAATGCGCATCTCTAGTTTGATTTGCTTGTCAATGAATTCAAGAGTTTCTTTCTTGTTCATCTGATTGTCACTCCCACATATCGCTCTGCGAGGTGACGGATTTCTTCGCTTAAGACTGTTCACAAATGGAAGTTGGTCCCACTAGGCTTTCTTGAGCTTAATGCGGAAAATTGCCCCTTTCTTTGATTTCTGTCTAGAAAGTAGTTCTATTGAGCCACCATAGTGCTCAAGAACACGCTTGCTGAGATACAATCCAAGGCCTCCTCCTTTCGTTGAGGTGCCACGCTCAAAAAGTTTCGGTCGAATCTCCTTGGGGATACCGGGCCCATCATCAGACACGTCAATCTGCACGTAGTCCTTTTTTCGCGTCACTGCGATGTGGACCTCGACATCTGTTTCTGTGAATTGCGCAGAGTTCCGCAACAGGTTGTCGAAGACCATCGGGAGTAATCTGCCACCAGCGATTTTCTGTCTCCGGGCTAAAGGATTGGCTTGGATCACGACTTCCATACCCCTGTGAGATTTCATTGCTTGCAGCGCGCAGGTCTCCAGCATTGCCACAATGTTTTCTTCACTCTTCTTCTTTCGGGGTTTAAAGAGGGCAAGCACCTGTGACATTCTGAGTGCCGATGCGCTGACAGTGTCAGCTAGCTCTATAAGCCTAGTATCATCCGCGTGCAGCACCTGAGCCCCTTGCGTCTGAGTAAGTATCACTTGCAGGTCGTTTCCTAGGTCGTGACGGAGAAGAGATGCATAGAGCTCGAGGTCTCTGCTTGACTCTCGCAGTTCCCTTTCCGATTCAATATGGTCCGTTATGTCTCTGATGACAGCTATGATGGCAATTGCATCGTCATCAACAATGAGTGGTGATCCGCTTACCTCACCCCACAACCTATTCCCATTCTTATGAACAAACTCGTATACAGCACGAGTGACTTGCCGGTTCTTGATGGCCTTGGTCATGTCTGAAATAACTGTGTCTACGTATTCAGGAACTAGAATGTTGACATCGTGGAACTTCTTTCCTACAAGCTCATCTGGAACATAGCCCACATGGGCCTCTGCAGAAGGAGAAACAGTCAGTATTGTTCCATCAAGACTAAGCGAAAGGATTACGTCAGATGCATTCTCGAAGTGGAGCCGGTAGAGTTCTTCGCTCTCTCTTAGAGCATCTTGGGCGGCTTTTTTCTCTGTTATATCGATAAGCGTTCCCTGAAGGGCCGGTTGTCCTTCATACTCGATGAGGCTTGCAGTGAAATCGACCCAAATCTTCTTGCCGTCTTTCCGAGTCGCACGAATCTCATATCTTTGAGGTGTTGGTTTTCCGTCTAATTTGTCTTCGAAGCGCTGGAAGAGGTGCTGCAATTCCGTGGGGTCGATAATGCGGGCCATTTCTTTGTCCGAGAATTCGAGAATTTCGTCAGGCGTGTAGCCAGTTATTACGAACATCACTGGATTTGCATAGCGAACACGCAGTGGAACCCCCTGGACAATAACAATCCCGAGAGTCACCTGCTCTAGTAGCGACTTGTACTTTAATTCTGACTCCTGAAGAGCTAATTCAGCATGCTTTCGTTCCGAAACATCTCGCACGATAGCCTGCAATGCGGGCTTGTCCCCGATTTCAATAACATTCAGACCAACTTCAGCATCAAAGGGAGTGCCGTCGTACTTGATATGCTGCCACTCAAACCTCTGAGGCTCCCCATTGAAGGCCGCACTAATCTTTTCTAATGCTTTCTCCTTTGAGTCCCTTCCATCAGGTTGGTGTTTTAGGGAGAACCTGTATGGTGGTTTGCCAATGATTTGTTCCCTAGTGCAACCGAACATCTCAAGGGTCTTGTTATTGCACTCGATGAAGATGTCCTCCCTCATTAGAAAGATGGCATCGTTGGCGGATTCAAAGAGAGTTCTATACGTCTCCTCAGACTCACCTCTAGCATCTTCCGCCTGTCTTCGTTCTGTTATATCTCGCGCAACTGCAACAATGCTTTCACCGTCTTCATGAAGACTAACGCGTGCTGAGAACCAATGCCCCACTCCGTCCAACTCAAGATAGTAGTCCACGCTCTCACTATCACCCGTTTCTTTTACTGTATTCAGGCAGCCAGCAAGTAGACTGGCTACTTCTTCGGGTAACACCTCATCAACGCGCTTGCCAAGGATGTTCTCCGGCTTGGCATAGAGTAGACTCTCATTGGAAGCGTAGATCTCGACGTAACGATTGTCCTTGTCGTAGACAAACACAATATCAGACATCGAGTTTATGATAGTCCT
>DAOVDG010000058.1 GCA_030669595.1 Candidatus Thorarchaeota archaeon | reverse complement strand
TAGAGAGAGCTAAGCTTCCAATTCAGCTACGCACTTTTGAGTTCAAACTGCGTTACGAGGATTTCCTCGAGGTTGCTCCAGAGTTCCACCAATCACCCTGGAAGCTGATTAATCGATACGTCGACAAGGGTTGGGTTCCGGTGCAACGTCTTGAGCTGAATCGTCTAGTATCGGGCAAGTTCAAGCTTCTTATTCTGCACAGCACACTTGATGTTCCAACTCTCCCTCAGCGATTGACGGAATCTGTTCAAAGGGTAGAAACCGACCTTCGGGGCAAGATTCGAACGACCAAGCCTGTGAAATTAACAGGTGGTACCGTATCTGCGTTTCCTCCGTGTATATCAAACATGCACGATGACGCAATTCAAGGCAAGAACCTTTCACATGAGGCTCGTTTTGCACTTGCCTCATTTCTTCTCAAGATTGGGATGAGCGAGGAGGAAGTTCTTGGTGTGTTCAAGGCTGCGCCAGACTTCGTCAGAGGTCTTGCGGAGTACCAAGTGAAACACATCGCTTCAAAGGCTGCGGGTGAGGGATATACTCCTCCGGGGTGCAGCAAATTGCAGGGGAACAGCCTTTGCCCGGTCTACCTTGGGACCGCGAAGGACCCGCTCTGCGAATACGTTCAACACCCGCTTGCGTTCTATCAGACAAGGGCATGGGAGGTATCTAAGGGGATAGACAATCATTCTTGGTACGCAACAAAGAAACGCAAGCGTCAGAATTTCTAATCCCGTGCAGTCCATCATTCCATTAGCCGTGCGATTGCTGAGTAGTCCTTGTGTAGTAGTACAGATACTCCTGAGCATAGCCCGCATATCGTCCAAAGTAATCCCTTGCAGCCTGACCTTTCTTGGCATACGACTTGCCTGCTGATGTGAATAAGGCGTACTGCTGTTGGATCACTCGTTCAATCCACACGTCGATTGGAAACGCCTCCAGAAAACCCAACGAGAACAGACACACACAGTCTGCGACCTTATCACCAACACCATGCAATGTCTTCAGTGCGTGGTGGGCTTCCTCGTAGCTCATCTTAGTCAAAGCCTCTGGGACCACCTCTCCTGCAAGAAGCGCCTCAGTCGACCTCACGATGAACTTGGCTCGCCAAGCGAGCTTCAATGCCTCCAACTCACTCATAGTGACCAGGGATATGCGCGTGGGCGAGGGCATTCCGCGGTAGGTCTTTCCTCTGAATTCGTAGGAGGGTCCGTACTTCTCTCTGATTGCCCGGGTTGTTCTCTTTATCGTTGGTATATTGTTTCGAGTCGAGATGAGGAATGAAATCAGACAAGGATAGAACGGGTCATGGATGATGCGTAGCCCCGGAGCGAACTGGATCGACTTGCGCATTAGATCGTCCTTGGAAATCTCCTTCTGAATGTTCCCAAGAGGGTCTTCAAGCCTAAACAAGTGCTTCAGTGATACATCGCTATGGGAGGTCTCGTAGAGGAGCGAGTTACCTTGTTGTTCCACGTAAACTACTTGTCCTAAGTCCGCGTTGATGTAACCGTTTCCTTCCTTAACCCAGCAGAATGTCTGCCCACACTCCAGAGTTTCTTGCAGGCTGAAGCCACTAACCTCTAGCTTCTTCATCGTGGACTCATTCCGGCCGCGTGTAGACCTTGTACTTCAGAAAGCTGAAGACTGCTGCCAGAAGAACTATGGAGAGCAGGGTTAAGGGAACCACTGTGGAAACCCAGTGTTCCTGCGGGTCCCAGTCGATTCCATCTGGAATGCCATCTCCATCTGTGTCAGCATTAGTGGGAGACATGCAGAATTCGACCTCGTAGGCATCGCTCCAGCCATCACCATCGGTATCTCGCGATAGTGGATTCAGGAAGTTCAGAAACTCAAACAGGTCACTTAGACCATCCCCATCAGAGTCCGGTGATAGTGGATTCAAGCCCACAGAAACCTCGAAACCATCCTCAAGCCCGTCCGAATCCGTGTCGCTACTCACGGGATTGGTTAGATATGTGTAGATTTCATTCCAGTCGTCCAACCCGTCTCCATCAGAATCAACTAAAGTCGGGTCTGAGCCAAGTTCTGCTTCCATGCCATCGAGAAGGCCATCCCCGTCCGTGTCATTCAACTGCAGGCTAGAACCCAACAAGTACTCATCATAGTCGAGAGCCCCGTCACCATCGGAATCTGCAGAGGTCGGGTCACCACCAATACTAAGTTCAAAATCATCGTTAAGGCCATCTGCGTCAGAGTCCAGAAGATACATACTTGTCCCAAGGTCGAGCTCATCAATGTCAGTTATCCCATCCCCGTCACAGTCGTTGGGAATGGTGACGTTAAGCGCAAACGTTGAGTCATTACCTCCGAGATTCCTGATAATGATGTCATAAGGTCCCGGGACGAGCGCCCGGTATTTGGCGACAATCTTGTTATCGCTCTCAATGCGTTGGTACACGAGCTGACCGGAGCTATCTCTAAGCTGTGCCCGGAATGTAGTGTTCTCCTCCCAGGTCAGTGTTGCGTTGACGAAGCCCTCTACTGATACCGTGATTGGCAACGACATCTCCTCGCCAATCGTAGCAAACCCATTTCGGTACTCTGCAGCAACATCGCCTGATCGCAACTGGCCAAGGTATGCAATCGCGCAAATAGCTGATGCAGCAGCCTCCTTTGCCTTGGTGTAGGAGTAATAAGAAACATTCCAGACATCATTGGTAGTTCCACTATATCCGTCAGGCCAGAATCCTTGGGCGATATGCAGAGCAGGATAGCCCCCCTGCCACATCTCATAGGCCGTGGAAAACTCCGTGACCCCCAAGTCTGAGAGCTTGAGAAGCCAACCCAAACCAACTGTCTTGGAGGCGCGTATCATTAGTTCAGGGAACCACACGGACCTCTGGTAGATGCTCTCGTAAGGGGATGTCCTCAATGCTATCGTCGTGCCAAAGGGATATTGAGTCCTATGAAATAAGAGACGCTCGAAGGCTAGGGTGGTCAGCGTCACAATCTCGTTCTCTTCAAGCCATTCGGCGAAGTATCTGCTCCCTTGGTCATACTCGTCGTTTCCATGGCCCCTGTTAATCAACACGTAATGGACGTCGAAACCAAGACTGTAGTTAGTTAGAACGTTCGCCATCTCAAGGACTACGGCAACACTTGCACCCGCATCGTTGGCGCCAGGCGTTTCATCGCTGTCAATGACGCCGGTTATTATCACCGCAGCCTTGGGTTCTGGGTCCACGCCGTATTGTGTAGCAATGAGGCTCTGATGATCTGTGATCTGTCTGAACGTCAGTGCCCCGCTGGTGACTTCCTGCAGTGTCTGGTTCGCCCAATCCCATGCGTTCTCGAGATTACTACTTGGTGTCAGGCTGTAAACATTCCAAGTTCTGCTCGGGTAATTCTCTGAGATGGTACGAGTGTAGTTCTCTATGTCTGAAGAAGAAACACTGTTCCAAATCTCCTCCCAGAGCTGCGTCACGTTTAGTACACTATCTGACGCTGGAATGGCTGAATTATGCAGTATCGCTTGTGCATCGAAATGACGAGCTGTTTCTCCCACTGACAGCGGCCCGATGAACGCGACGAGCAGTAGTACTGTGGAGAAGAGCAGAACAAGTGCTCTGACGCGAATGTGGGTGGTGCACCTTCGATCCATCAACGTCATGGAGATGCAATCCTCCCGTATATTCGCTTCTTGTTGAGCATCCAAATTAGAACTAAGAGAAGGATGGTGCCGAAGCCCGCAGGGATGACTGCGTTGATCCAGTGCTCCCTAGGCGCCCAGTCAGTTCCATCGGGAATCCCATCTCCGTCAGTGTCAGCATTGTAAGGCATCAGGCAGTGCGCTATCTCGTATGAATCGCTAAGACCGTCCATATCAGTGTCGTTGGAAAGAGGATTGAGTTCGTTCACTACTTCAAAGAGGTCGCTGAGCCCGTCTGAATCCGTGTCTGGTGACAACGGGTCGGTTTCATGGATCAGTTCTAGGCCATCGAGAAGGCCGTCCTTGTCGGTATCGTTTGACAGCGGATCGAGTCCAAGGTCCAGCTCGGTTCCATCATCCACACCGTCAACGTCAGTGTCCCTGTTCGTGGGATCGAGTCCCATGTCTATTTCCGGGCCATCATTAATCCCATCTTGGTCCGTGTCTATCAGATGTGGGTGGCTGCCGTAGATTACCTCCACACCGTCCATAGCACCATCTGAGTCTGTATCCGGATTTAGCGGGTCAGTGAAGTAGATGAGTACCTCTTGGTCATCGTCCAACAGGTCCATGTCAGTGTCTGCATTAAGGCCGTCAGTCCCAAGCTGGTACTCCTCGTCGTCATTGAGTGTATCTTGGTCATAGTCCTGCCAGTGCTCGTAGGAATATGACACATAAGACTCCCCCATCTCTGTGTTTATGATGACCAACTTGTACTGCCCTGCCTCAGTCACGGGGGGGCTCATCGTGATGTTACTGTCGCTCTGCGTAGTTGAGATGATGGTGACACCCCCAGGTGACACCAGCTCAACGGTGAGTGAGCTACTACTTGCCCACTCAATATCAACGTGCAAAGGCGACTCGCCAGTGAGTGGCATCCATATGGTTTCGGAGTTGAAGGCTGGAACTACGATAGTACCTTCGAATCTTGGTATCTGGCCTTTGCCAAGAGTTCCTAGGTAAGTCGTAAGTGACGCAACCAGACCAACCGCTTCCTCCAGCAGGCCGTAGGAGTATGCTCCGGCATTCCATTTGTCAAACTCCCCACCCGCTAAACCGTCGAGGTAATATTGGCTTAGCACAAACGCTGGGATGCCCCTTTCGTTCGCTTCATAAGCACCTGACCTGATCCAGAGGTATCCAGAGGGTCCTTGTGGTATTACGCGATCACCGCCAGAGAGGTCTGACGCAATCTCTGCGAGGTCTGCGACAAACTCGTTCTGTCTGTAGACTGAGCCGCTGTAGCTACTCTGCATAGCCACCATGTCGCCGTTTTCTTCTGCAGATTCATACAGCAGTAGCGAGAGCCAGAACAATACCACAGGTTTCCGATATTCGACTTGAAGCTCGTCTAGCAGCTCCGACACGCCCAGATTGCCATCATTTGCGCCATAACCACTCGTGATTGTGTTGACCAGCACGAAGTAGACATCGTTTGTGAGAGAATATGAGTAGAGTATTCTGGCGATCTCAAGCACTGCTGCTGTCGAAGCTGCGAATGCGTTAGCTCCCGGGGAATACGCAGAAGCCACCGTGCCGACTATAACAATCGGGGCTAGGTTCGAGTCGGTGCCCTGCTTTATTGCAACAAGGTTCTTCTGTTGTGTCATGAGACTGAAGTGCATATTTCCCGAAGTGTAGGACTTCAGAGTGCTGTTTGCGTATTCCCACGCATCAGAAAGGGGATCTGAAGGCTCCTTATGCATAGGATACCAGATGCGATGCGGTGTGTCCTCAGAGATGTTTCGCACTATTGTCTGTAGATTAGTGGTGCTGACTGCGCCGTATATACTATTCCAGATGGGCTTGACATGGAACGAGGCAGCGGGGACTGCATGATTGCCCAAACTGATGTCTTGTGGCATCACTGCTGAAGGGCCCTTCGTTGGTCCTGCAGTCCAAAGGAGCATGAAGAGCGCCAATGCGAAAACGGTGAAAAGCCTGCCCCGTTTCATGAGTGCGACTTGTAGGAGCTGTGTAGTTATAGTTTCCGAAATGAGCCACGAAATCGTGTACACTTCGGAGTAGAGCCTGAGCGCAACGTCTAGTCCTTAAGCTGACTAAGTTCAACAGCATGCTTTTCGATGATATCGACCAGGGTGCTGAGTTCCCCCTCTTGGATGACCGGAATCTCAGCGGTTCCTGTTGGCTGATCCCACGCGACTGCAGCTATCGTTTCGGGTGGCAACTGCTCCAGCTCCAACTTGTTCCTCCCCAAGCACCAGCACTTTGGTATCTTACTCCGTTTCATACCTTCTACTAGGAGAAAGTCGAAATCCGAATCCGCAAAGATTCCTCTGAGAGTCATTCGGCGACCATGTCTGATTGTGGTGCTCTGAGGTCCCAGTAGGACCGTTGTCTTTGCACCTGCCCTCTGATGCCTCCATGTATCTGTTCCTTCAGGCTCAGACACATCCTCCTGCGTACTCTTCAGCGTAGCGACAGAGTACCCTTTTCTCACGAGTTCGTGAACCAACCGCTCAAGCAATGTTGTCTTTCCTGTGCCCGACAGGCCTGAGATTGCAAATACCTTCATGGGTGATACCGTACATCCAGTTGAACTGCTACTTTTGTCTTTTCGCCTTAATCCGTAGCTCTAAGTAGGGTTTTGTCTGGGGGGATAATACATCGTTGCTCCAGTAGCAACCTTAAAAATCCGGAAGAATCGAAATCTGACACTGGAGAGAGCAAACTTGGAAGAAGGCAGTAATATCGCAGTTCATTGCATCGGTGTACGTCGCGAGTTCCAAGATGGCTCACGTATTATCAAGGTTCTCCGTGGGACGGACCTTACAGTCAAGAAGGGGGATTTCATCGCCATCGTGGGCGCCTCTGGTTCGGGCAAGACAACGTTGTTGAACCTGATAGGCGGTCTTGACAAACCAACTGGTGGAAGCATAATCGTTGACGGCATCGATATCACATCGCTCAATGACGAGAATATGTCGCAGATGCGACGACACAAGATTGGTGTGCTCTTTCAAGACCAACATCTTCTGCCAATATTCACTGCCATCGAGAACGTTCAGGTGCCCATGCTTCTTGATGAAGTCAGGCCAGCGAATCGGAATGAACGGTCCATGAAACTACTCAAGGCAGTTGGCGTAGATCACAGGGCTCATCACATGCCTCACGAGCTGTCAGGTGGGATGCGCTCCAGAGTGGCTCTGGCAAGAGCGCTCGCGAATAATCCGGCAGTTCTGCTTTGCGATGAACCTACGGGAGACTTGGACCATAAGACAGGCGGAGAAATAATCAAACTCATGAAGGACTTAGCCAAAAAGGAAAATCGAGCTGTATTGGTAGTCACACACGACCCTGAGGTTGCGAGAATGGCTGATAAGATCCTTCTTCTGCGTGACGGTGTGTTGGTCGAAGAGCTCGTATCACAGTTCTTCAAGCCAAGTGGTGTTGACGTCACCACTTCTTCTGATGTGCAGTCTGAAGGCAGTGGTTCGACTATCTAGTGGTGATTGCTTTGGTTCACCACACGAAAATCGAAACTCGGCTTCGGAAAGGCAATCGTGCGTACGCATTTTCCTATGCCCTTAGTTCCATGAGGGCTTACCCGTTCAGAGCGTTGAGCCTCGCGTTGACTCTTAGTCTAGGTGTATCACTTGTTGCATCGGTCTTGGTGTGGTCGGATACCGGCGTGCAGGTCAGTGTGAATGGGTACTTTGAAAGCAATTCATTTCAGCTGATGGTTCATAACCCTACGGGCGGAACAGACGAGGTCAACTTAGCTCACGCATACATTGAACCTAATCCCCTCATCGAGTCTATATATAGGGCCAATTCAACAGTAGGGATAGTATGGGGCACGGAACTGCCTGATAATACCCTGTACGGCTTGGACGAACCCATCTATACGGACGGAATGAAAGATTGCGAAGTGATATTCGTTGACAACGAGTTCCTGAGTACTGCAATTCCGAGTTTCAGCACAGAAGGCACATTTGAGCTTCAAGAAGGCGAAACCCTAGTTTCAAGGCAATTCGTCGATTACGTATACCAATTGTTTGGAGTCACCCTAACAATCAACTCAACCCTTGACATTGAGCTACTGACAATCAAATCGTCATCCACTTCTGCACCTATCGGAAGCATGGGGCGATATAGTCTAAACTCTCTCGTAATTGTTGGCATCTATGAGATTGAAGGCTACGGTTCACTGATTGAAACAGGCTTTCCGTCGCTTATGCGAAGTAATTACGACTTTCACCACTATCGCACCCCAGTACTCGGTATCCGCGATAGTGTAATGGTTCTCTCAAAGTCTTTGCCAGTAGAGGATGTTTCCGAAGATGGGTTCTTTGGTCCGCGTGCCTTCATACGTGCTTCGGGTGACAACCTCATTGCGGCTGGTACGGACCGCATGGCCGATAACCTTCTCACATTGAAAGCAAGAGTGGACGAACAATACGACGTTGTCATTGACGGACTTGGCGAGATACTCGAACTCCAAGGTATTGTGGACACCTACGTAGAAACAATGCCTTTGGCTTTGCTGAATCTGCCAATATTCATTCTCGCACTCTTCCTGTCAGTCTTTGCAGCTGACACCTTCATGGCAGCCCGCAAGACTGAGGTCAGCGCGTTACGATCGAAAGGTGCCAGCTCTAACCAGATTTACAGCATCTTCTTATCCGAATCAATTGTCATTGCAACCCTCAGCATCATCTTCGGTATGGTCTTGAGCGTGCTATTCGCAGCTCTCATACCCTCAAGCGTTTCATTCATGTTGTTTGACTGGGAACTCTATTCATTCTATCTTCAAGCCACCGTGCTAAAGACTGAAACATTTGTGATATCTGTTCTAATTACTATCTTGCCTCCTCTTCTCTTCATACTTGGCTCAGCAAGGAAGGCCGCAGACACTGAGATTGGATCACACCTAATTGATGTGTCAGAGCCGTTGTCAACTGAACCGGAAGCAATTGGATTCACGGTAGGAGCCTCCGTTGTGCTTCTGTCCATGGTCCTTGGAGCTGTGCTTTTCCTGCCCAATAATCCATTCCTCCTTCTGCTAGAATTGGGTCTTGGAACAGCAGCCTGGTTCTTCTTGGCCTACAATGGCTCCCGCTTTTCAAGGCGAAGCTTTGCAAGAATTTTCGAAAAAGCATCATTCCTTGTCGGTGAGAAGAATCTGATTTCTGCAGGCAATTTGAAGATGCGCAAGGGTAGAATTGTTCCCCTGATGGTCGTTCTTGCTCTCACACTATCATCTACAATTGCTTTCACTGTCCAAGCAGAGAGTTTCCAAGCAGATCTTGAGCAGGAGATTTCCTATGCGGTGGGAGCCGATCTCAGAGTTGGAGGTACTCCTCGGCCCTTCAGCTTCAATGATACTCTGGAAACGTATCCGGGTGTTAGTAGAGCGGTTCCCGTGCTGCGCACTTGGGCCTCGGTGGGCACAGAGGATTTGACTCTCGAAGCACTGGACGCCATTGAATACTCATTGATTGGACGCTTTGACGAATCGAGCTTTTTCGGTGCGGATCCAAGTTTGATTCTATCTGAACTAGCATCCGTAAGTAACGGACTCCTAATCAGCGTACATCATGCGGACCAATTGAACAAATCCGTGGGCGACATCCTAAACCTTCAGGTGGGCGGGCGGCTGGCTCCCGTTGACGTATCTTTCATCATAATCGGTTTCATACATAGTGCTCCTGGTTTTGGCTACGCATCTGATTCTGACATTCCCTATTCCCGATTGGGTGCAGGGTTTGGGTATCAAGCAGGTCTTTCAGGCTTTGCAATTGCGAATCTTGACTTTGTGTCCACTGTGACGGACATCTCCACTGCTTCCCTTTTCTTGGCTGACCTTGTGTGTGTCACTGACCAAGACCTAATACTCCGTGCACTGAACGATGTGCCCGGCTTGTCTGCTGTTATTCCTGAGAAGTTCGACTTGAAGGGATATTCCTTCGGAACTGCGCTATTTCTTAGTACAGTTGAAGGTCTATTCTCAATCGGTTTCACCATGTCCATGCTACTTAGTATGTTTGCAATCACTCTTTTCCTGGGCTCGGTTGTTCGGGAGCGAAAGCGTGACTATGCAATCCTGCGTGCAGTCGGAGCATCGAAGAAGCACGTAGTAAATATGGTTCTATCAGAGTTCGCAGGCATTGTCCTTGCATCGCTTGTTCTCAGCCTAGTTCTTGGAACGGTCTTCGGGTTTGTGATGAGCACCATAGTCTTCGCAATGAGTCCATTTTCTAGAGTGCTTCCGGCAGCTGTCACATTTCCAATTGGTTTCCTAACTGCCGTTCTGTTGATTGAAGTCACGGTGATGATCATGGGGGCTTATCTGCCTGCTCGGGAAGCCGCCAAGACGGATCCCGCGATTGTGCTCAGGAATCTGTAAGGAGGCGAGATGGTGACAAAGAAGAAAGCAGAGACTCTGAAGGGAAATCCCTGGTGGTCCCTGTCATACGCGTTGACATCATTGAAGAACTACCCTGTGCGCAATATGGGCATCGCTCTTGTTCTGGCGATTGGCATAGCCCTTCCCACCACGGTGTTTGTGTGGACCACCACGGGCACCGAGCTTGTCGTAAATGAGTACTTTCAAGAGGAATCCTACCAGCTGGCCTTGAATCCCAAAGCTGGTGAGTCTCTTGAATCTTCCAATCTTCTGGAAGCCCAATCAACTGCACTGGGAAGTGATTTCGTTGAGTACGCGCATCTAGTACCCTCAACAATCGGGATTCTTACAGGCGACTTCTTCCACGAATGGTCTCGGTATTCAATGCTTGGTATGAACTACGTCCAAGGAATCAAGGACATGCGGGTCATTATTACAACGAACGAAGTCCTAACCAACTGGACCCGCGATTTCACTTGGCGTGGCGTCTTTTCGCTTTCTCCTGGTCAGGTCTTGGTATCAGAACAGTTCGTTAGCTATGCTCACGAAGTGCACAACATCACAATAGATATCGGTACTTCCATAGACATAGATTTGCTTCGATATGGTGCTCGTGGAAACCAGTTTGGCACACCAACCTCACTTGGTCAGTATCCTCTCAAGAGCCTCATGGTTGTCGGTGTCTACGAAATCAAAGATTTGGGATCAATCATTGGCACCTCATTTCCGTCCATCACACGTCAGAACTGGGATCCCTTAGGCATTCAAAGGGATATGGTTCTGGGAGTCACAGACTCCGTCATTATACTGGAAGATGAGGTAGGGGCGGAAGTTGTCGATGAAGTTGCTGGCAGAGGCTTTTTCCCACCTGTGGTCCTCCTCAGGCCATCTGAGTCGGGCCTGCTGCAGCAAGGCGCACGAAACATCGGAACCAACCTTGCCGCATTCAAAATCCAGCTTGAGGAGCAGTACCCCGGTATTGTCGTTGATGGGCTTTCAGAAATCTGGAAGCTCGAGTCCTTCATAACCACATATCTTCAGAGCCAGATTCTGACCATTATCGCTTTTCCTGTTCTGATTATGAGTCTGATGCTGACAGTATTCACATCGGAAACATCCATCTCGCGACGAAAAGGCGAAATTAGCGCACTAAGGTCAAAGGGAGCCTCTTTCAATCAGGTCTTCTCAACCTTCATGTGGGAATCGATGTTCTTGAGTGCCTTAGGGTTTATCCTGGGAATCGGCCTTTCGTATGTCATGGCTCCTCTGATTGGCGCTTCGACAGGGCTCTTCTCCTTTGACCCTAGCCGCTACGCCGAGTTCATCTCACACATAGCGTTTCCCCCTCTGGGCATTATTATCGCAGCTGCCATCGCCTTGTATCTGCCTGCTTCGTATTTGATGCATGTGTCAAGGAGGATAGATGTGTCTGAAGTAGGTCAGCCCACAACTGGAGCCGCCTCTGAAGGCACGGAAGATGTGGGTATCTGGCGCTATGTCTTAGGTCTTGCTGTAGTCCTAATCGCATTACTCATTATGCCAGAAGTAGTAACACCAACAGGATCAATGGCTATTGCTGAAGTGTTGGTAGCAGCTCTTCTTCTATTCGCAGCATCATATCTAGGTTCTCGTGCCATGCGATTGATCACTGCACGAGTGTCTGGCGGGACTAGCTTTCTGATTGGCGAGAAGAGTCTCTATCTCAGTCAGAGCCTCCGGAAAAGGAAGGGCCAGTTCATCCCCTTGTTGGTAATACTGACGCTCACACTGACTACAACGACCATGATGCTAATCCAATCGTCAAGCTTTGAGGCGACACTTCAAAACGAGCTACGCTACGCGATTGGAGCGGACATGCGAATAGAGTCCGACCCGAACTCACTGAACTTCAATCAAACTCTCCTAAGCCACCCGGGAATATTGGAGGCCACACCAACAATTGAAACCTGGGCTCAGGTTGGCACTCAACGGTTCTTCTTGGAGGGTGTGAACGCCCAAGCCTACAAGCGCATTGGCCTATTCTCTGAAAGCAGCTTTGTGAACAACGATTCGGTGACCGTGCTAACCGCCTTGGCTTCGGTACAGAATGGCATCGTGATTAGCGAGTATTATGGGGCCCTCTGGAACAAGACAGTGGGAGATACCGTACAGATTTACTTTGGCACGACCAACGCAACTACGTACAACGAGTTTGAGGTAGTTGGCTTAATGCGTAGCGCTCCTGGCTTTGGAGTGGCATCCACTCATGATCTCAGCGGTGCATCATTCGCATCTCAGTTTGGCTTTCAAGTAGCACAAGGTGGATTCGCCTTAGTCAACCTGGATTTCCTGTCAATGCGAACTCTCATCGACACCTCAAGTCTGTTCTTTGTTGACACGGTTTGTTACGTAGACATGACTGACATAATAGATACAATTGAGGTTGAAAAGAATACGCGCGTCTTCACTCTCGAAACGTTCGATGTGAGTGCAGAATCCAACTCCATCCAGCTATTCCTATCCGGTATTCAGGGCTTGACAATGGTTTCCTTCATCCTCTGTGCAGCAATGGGTCTCATAGCAATTGCGCTGTTTCTCGGATCTGCGGTGATGGAGCGGAAACCAGAGTACGCTGTATTCAGGGCGTTGGGTGGCACCAAGAAACAGGTCATCTCCATGGTGTTCGGCGAGTTTGCAGGATTAGTTGTTGCGGCTATTGCGATCAGTGTCTTTCTTGGAATTGTTTTCGGATACGCAATGAGTGTTCTCACACTGGGACTCTCACCATTTGTCCCAGTATTGCCCGAAGTCCTGTCATTCCCGTTCACAATGATGATGGTGGTACTCTTGCTGGAGAGTGTGGTGATGCTGATGAGCACATACCTGCCAGCCCGCAGAGCTGGCTCAACAGACCCCGCATCGGTCTTGAGGAACCTATGAGTGTGGATAGCTATGCTTGAACAAAGGCGTTTTAAAGAATCTCGCGAGAGCAAGGAGTTGTGCGCATAATGACCATTGCTGAAGAACTAGACCTTTATGGCGACTATCCTGACGACGTTGTGGTCAGCGTTGAGAACGTGTACAAGATATACAAGACCCACGAGCTTGAGGTAGTCGCACTAAGCGGCGTATCCATGCAGGTACTTGAGGGCAAGATAATGGCGGTAGTGGGTCCCAGCGGGTCAGGGAAGACTACACTAACAAACATCATGGGTGGGATTACTAAGGCTACAGTTGGCAAGGTCTACTGGGCAAACCTGCGCACGGACATCACCAAGCTTAGTGAGAGGGTGCTTACTGAAGCACGCCGTAATTTCTGTGGTTTCGTTTTTCAAACGGCGAATCTGCTGCCTCATCTGAACGCATGGCAGAACATCGAGCTCGCAGCGCGGATTGCAGGAGTTCCTCGTCAGGTACGGAGGGATCGCGTTGACAGGCTCATCAAGCTTGTTGGCCTTGAGGAGAGAAGACGTAGCAAGGCCACGACGCTGAGTGGCGGTGAGAGGTCAAGAGTGGCGATTGCGAGTGCTCTTGTGAACCTGATTGACACAGAAGGTAAGGGCTTAGTTCTTTGTGACGAGCCGACTGGAGACCTCGATCCTGAAACTTCAGAGCGCATTCTCGATCTCTTCCAAGAACTCAACGAGTCTCTTGGAACATCATTCTTCATTGTAACGCATAGTCAGCAGGTTGCGTCCAAGGCAGACATTACTGTTGAGATTCGTGATGGTATCATCTCAGGCTTCCATGAGACTGGTGTCGACTTGGACACTATGGATGACACTAGAATCGTTAGACTAGACCGCAACTATCGATTGGCAATGCCAACTGACCTACTTGAACGTGCTGGAAATCCAACGGAATTCCGCATTACCCTCGAGGATGGGAAGTTCA
>DAOVDG010000152.1 GCA_030669595.1 Candidatus Thorarchaeota archaeon | reverse complement strand
TCATCTGTGTATTCCAAGGTTTTCAACCAAGCCCGATTGACGAAATCAAAATGGCCATCGCGTCTTACGCTGTGCACCAAGTCATTAGTTCCCTCAATGAGGGTCCAAATCATCTGGACGTTTTCCATTTCACTCACTTCAATTTCTTCGTATGGTGCGAGGTCCCCGCCTGTATTAGAGCAAATTTAACTGCATTAATCCAATTATGAATCTTGTTCTGTTGGATTAACCCAATTCCGGCCCCCCAATCCTACTTAATGAATGAAGTGAGCAAATGCTATGCGTCAGGAAGGGGGAGTGAGGGAGTCAGACTCCCTCATCAGCAACTTCGCTTAGAGCGCGTCCTCAAGCATCTTGATAAACTCAGCGTACTGATCGATGCCCTTCTGCCAGAACTCCTCAGTTGTGATATCGAACCCAACATCAGCAGCCAGGTCTCGGGGGGACTTGCTAGAACCAGCGGAGAGAATCGCCTTCAGCTTGGGCACAAACTCCTTGCCTTGTTCCTTGTACAGACGGTATAGCGCATAGACGAACAACTGCGCGAAGACATAGGGGTAGTTATAGAAACGAAAGTTAGGCATGTAGTAATGCACCTTCATGGTCCACTCCCACTTCATCTCAGGCAGCCATTCGATGCTATCACCATAGATCTTGTCACGACCTGCGGCCCACAGAGCAGCGACTGTGTTCCCATCTAGGAACTTGCCTTTTTCAATCGCATCATACATGCTCTGTTCAAAGAAGAACCGAGCTGACACTTGAAACGCTGCCATGCCAGCCCCGTCAAGGACCGTGGCAAGAATGGCCTGTTTCTCCTCCTTCGATTTGGCCTTAGCCAAAAGCCGTTCCGTAAGCAGTAGCTCACCAAATATCGAGCCTACCTCTGCAATGCAGGCGCCAATCTCGTAATTGCTCGGTTTCTGGGCACGCGTTCCTAGGTATGCATGGGTAGCATGGCCTAGTTCGTGAGCCTGAGTGTAGACATCGCCCATCATGCCATTGAAGCTCTGAAGGATGTAGGCACTCTTACCGTTGTGCCAAGTTGCGCAGAAGGCTCCAGACCTCTTTCCGTCACGAACCTCGCCATCTAGATGACGCCGCTCGTACATCTCATCAATCCAGCCGCCAATCTCCCCATCAAACCCGGTATAAGCGCCGACAATCTCGTTCCGTGCTTCATTCCAAGTGTACTTGATTTCAGGAGCATTGGGCAGTGGTGCCATTATGTCCCAATTTCCCAGTTTCTTAAGACCCATGATCTTTGCTTTTATTTTTAGATAATTCCGGTATACTCCAACGCTCTTCTCGATGGTCTTCATAAGACTGTCAAGGGTAGCTTGGTCAAGGTCATTGGCTATGAGACTCTGAGATGTCATGGCGGGATGCTTTCTCAACTTGCACATCTGTATATGATCTGCACAGACAGCGCGTATGGCACTAGCCCACAGAATCTCATCCTTGCCAAGGGTTTCGTACACAACGTGGTTGGCAAGGCGTCTAACATCGCGATCAGCGTGTTCGTAGAGCGCAACTATCTCGCCATAAGACATTGTCTTAACTTTGCCTTCAATCTCAATGTCAAACTTGCGCGTTGACAGCCAGTCGCCTTGAATCATCTGCCATGCGCGTATACCGTTCTTGTCCTTGATTATCGTAAGCTGTTCTTGCTCCACAGAGAGCATATGGGGAACTTCTCTGAGTATCTTCTCCAAGTAGTGCTTGTACTCCTTGACGATGGGGTCTTCGACTATCTTTGGGGTCTCGGAGAGGAGTTTTCCCAGCTCAATCTGAAGGACAACAAGGCTCTGCCCAATAAGCATGGATGCTCTGCGCACCTTATCATTCAACTTCTTCGCTAGGTCGGTGGTGGAGTCTGCTTGGTACATAAGGTAACTATACATCATAGCTCCTTCGAACTTCAACTGCATATCATCGCTCTCTTCCAGTAATCCAAGAACGCCTTTTGCGTCCAAGTTTGCAATCTTACCAGCATACTTCTTCTGGAACTTTTGCACCAAGGCCACAGCTGCATCCAGTTCCTTCTCAATCTTGTCAGGATCATCGCTCTTCACGAACTGTGCTAGATCCCATTGCATCTCCTCGACTGTCATTGTGAATCAACTATCAGCAACCACGCGGATACATCCTTAAGAGTTCAGCGAAAAAGGTCATTCTTCCAACAGCTTTCTTCTGGAGGATCCCCGTCCGGGGCATTTCGTGGCATAGAAGCCTGCAATGATGCAGAGCGTGGCAGCTGCAATTATAACAAGACCCACCACAAGCTGTGGAGAAGCAACACCTGCCGCTATAGCGAATGGTCCGACAAGATTCTCAGGGGAAGACACTTGGAAAGGAACCTCAACTGTGCTATTGGAATAGGTTCCCTCCACCACTACTGCGAAGTAACAATCTGAACCAGTGAGGGACCCGTCAAGAATCATGCTAGCGGATGCTGCGGCATACTCAGTTCCGGACATAGCTGGAGAAAACGCCTTGCTCTGGACTGACACCAAAGCATACGTCGACCCGCCCGGATCGCTCCTCTGGACGGTAAGTACAATCTCTGTAATCGTTATCGTAGTGATATTCTCTGCCAATGAAGCAACTTGTAGAGAGATGTTCACTTCCTCAGAAAATGGGCCATACCATGGTGTGTTGGCTGTAATCCAGACAGTCACTTGAACATCATCTTCAGTGAATGAAGCTTCTGTGAAGTCAACAGCATGTATCGGCACAATCAGAAGAACTAACATAAGGCATAACGCCAACACACGTTTCATCGCAGAGTCGCCCGAAGATTCAAACAACAATCTCATTCTTAACTTCGACTACCACAGCACCATGAGTCCAATGATATATCTGGAGGCTTGAGAGAATCCCTAGAGAATGCTATGGTAACCGTACCTGATTGGATAACGGATTGGATTCAGAAAGACCGCCTCGTCAGAAACAAGTTTAGAATGAGCCAGAGCTATCTCCGTCATTCGAAGCGAATCCGGCTAGCGAGAAGTGAGAGAGATGCTGAAAGCGGGTTGGAGAGGTTCCATTACATCGTGCATTCACCAAGGTACGGGCGATACAACGTAAGGTATGAAGGCGGGAGATACCAATGCAACTGTCCTTTCTTCAAGCATAGAGGGATTTGTAGCCACATCTTTGGCGTTTGTCAGCTCACTGACATTTGGCCAGAACAGGAGTCAATCTTCAATCACGACTAAGCCGCATGAACCATACAGAAATGCCTTTGTAGCAGTTCCTTGCAATTCTCTTCACTTGACGGTGCATTAAATGAAACTCCCAATGATTATTGTGCACGGCGGCGCAGGAAAGTGGAAGGACGAACGGATACCAGTCGCATTGGAACAGGTCGAAAAGGCCGCTGTAGTTGGTTTTCAAGCCTTGGATAATGGCGGCTCCGCGCTCGATGCGGCTGAAGCGTGCACTGTGTACATGGAGAGTTGTGGTAAGCTCAATGCAGGTCTTGGTGCTCGCGTTAACATCGATGGAATCAAGGAACTCGACGCGATGATTGTGGACGGCAGCTCGCTTAACTTCGGATCTGTCGCGGCCATCACAGGAATCCAGAATCCTGTATCTTTAGCTAGATACATCATGGAGAAAACAGAGTTCTCATTCTTCGTCGGAACCAACGCAAAGCCGCTCTACGAGAAGATGATTGCCGAGGGTTACAGAGCCGAAGCAGAACCGGGTGTTGTTGCTCAGTCATTTGATGGTGGGGCAAAAGACACAGTCGGATGCGTCGTGGTTGACGGACAAAGTCGAATCGCAGCTACATCGTCAACTGGCGGAATCTCCAAGAAATTGCCTGGTAGAGTGGGTGATTCTCCGGTAATTGGCTCAGGCGCTTACGCGAATAGTGTCTGCGGTGCAACCGTCACTGGCTCGGGCGAACACATTATGCGTGTGACCCTGTCAAGGATGATAGTGTTGTATGTGGAAGAGGGCTTGGACGTTGGTTCAGCTGCCAAAAGGGGGATGAAGATGTTTGAAGCCGAAACTGGAAGCGAAGCTGGTGTAGTTGTTGCTGACGCAAGGGGGAACTACGGTTTCTCTACAAATGCCAAAGCAATGCCAACAGTCATCATTCAAGGAAGTATTGACAACATGACTTCCTTCACTTGTCAAGAGTAGCAAACGCTCTAGCTTTGCTTGTTTAGGAGCCGCTCTATCAGCATATCATAGTCGTTGATGGATCTTAGACCTGGAAGACTCCCCGCTGGTTGTCCATTCTTGAATGCAAAGACCATCGGAATAGACTGAATGCCGAACTGCGTTGCTGTCCGTCTGTTGCGATCTATGTCCATCTTGCCAAAGTAGACCTTGCCCTTATGGTCAACTGCCAGTTCTCGCAGGATAGGAGTTAGAGCCTTGCAGGG
>DAOVDG010000035.1 GCA_030669595.1 Candidatus Thorarchaeota archaeon | reverse complement strand
TCTCTTCATTTGCCTTTGTCAGCTCTCTTGTGCGTTCAGCAACTTGAGATTCAAGGCTCACCTGTGCGTTTCTCAGGACTTTCTCTGCATCCTTGAATATGCTGATGTTGTGGATTATGGACAGGAATAGCCGTCCCTTTTCAGATTGAAATCGTGTGATGCTAATCTCTACCGGAAACGTGAAGCCGTCTTTGGATATGACCTCGGTTTGGAATGTCGGATTCTCGTCGATGTCTGAATCTGAGTATATTCGATGCGGGATTTCGTCGCGAACAGCCGGTGCTTTCAAATCTACAGTCCTCATCTGAAGTAATTCGTCCAGCGAGTAACCAAACATCACCTCCGCCGCAGGATTGGCATCGACAATAGTCTGATCCTCCCTCTCGAGGATGATGGCGTCTCGTGCGAAACGAAACACAGCTCTGTAGGTTTCGGAGGCGAAATCATTCGACTGTTCGGAACCAGTACGTGTCATTACAGTCTAGGCGACTGCAATACCTCCTCTTCTGCGTTTCCCTTTGGCCATCTGGAGTATTCCGATATTAAATTCCAGCAGAATCTTCCAGAAATTCGCTCCTGTGCATGTTGTGCTCACTCAATGAACAAATTTACGACACCAAATAGAGTCTTATCCAAGAATCATGCTGAAAGAATAGCAATGCGGGATTGGATAATTCCAGGGCTGTACGTATTAGTATACCTTGACAAAAGAGCCCAAGGTTTCGATTTAGTCTGTCATCTCGACCTAGAGCGACCATTCGTCGTTTGTCCAAGTTTGGAAGGGTCAAGAAGGAAATATCTACGCCGGAAATTACAGGAGATCAACACAATTGCGATTCGTCAGATTGTCACCAACAATATGGATGTGATCTCTACATCAGAAGGCAAATTCTCAGCTTCGATAACTCCGCCAAGATTGAAGATTCGCCCTGATGTTACACAGTTGGTTGAGCTGATGTTCGCACACGCGTTCCTTCCAGCTGACAGGTTAGATATAATGGAAGCAATGACTATCGCTGAGAATCAGATTCGAAAGATTGGCTTCGACTCCACCAAGTTCTTCGCTGAGATTATACGTGTTGACTACGGGATAGGCAGGATGCAGGAGTATTGCCTAATGGGTGGGCCCAACAGGCTTGTTCACAATGACCTCATCAAGGATACTGCTAATGACACTGCCTTGAAAAGTTTGGTTGGGAGGGTGTCAACAGCTATGAATGAAAAATGGCATGCAAGTATCGCAAGCTACCTCGGAGTAATCCTATGGAGCAAAGTAAAAGTTAGCCCCGTGCTTCGAGAAGCCCTGATTGATGATGCACTTGACACCGCTCGTAAGAGAAAAAAGAAGGATATACAAACTGGATTCACAGGAATTGTTACTCAGGCACTCACGGCATATGCTCGGAATCCAATTTGAATGACCAAACAGTCATTGAGATTCAACAAGCTGCTTAGCGATTGTCAAAAACGCTTCCTCGACATTCTGGCCTGATTTCGCGCTGGTTTCCATGAACTTCCACCCTAAGGTGTCTGCGTATTCTTGCCCTTCTTCCTGTAGAACAGCCCGTTTGAGATTGATATCCGCCTTGTTGCCGAGAAGCATTCCAATTGGAGGGCCCCTGTCGACGTGTGCCAATGCCACATTCATTCCGTCAAGCCACTCTGGAAGGGCCTCAAAACTCGCTCTGTCCGATATGTCGTACACCAATACTGAATGGTGTGCATCTTTGTAGTAGTGGGTTCTTAAATTGGAGAACTCCTTCTGCCCCCCAAGGTCAATGACAGTCAGAATCACAGGTGAACCCGGCTCCGTTTCTATAACCACCGCACTGAGGTCAACACCGATCGTGGTCATGTATTCCTCATCGAACTCGCCAAGCAATATGCGTCTGATAAGAGAGGACTTGCCAACGTTAGGTTCTCCAACAAGCAAGACCTTGAATGTATGAACGGACATGCAGTTCTACTCATCTACCGCAGTGGTAAATTCGACAATAACAACTTATCTGAGATGCTAAGTTGGGCATAGGCATCTCGCATAGTCACCAGCCCTCCAATCCAGAGAGTGGTTAAGTGCAACTCTGAGCCTTTCGATCACCTATGGTGCCAATAGTGAGAGCGTGCGTATTCCTGTTGACGCCATGCAGAGAAACCTCTTATGTTAGCGCACGGAGTGAAATGGTGAAAGATAGAAGGCGGCATAGGGCGTTCCTGCGATGCAAGAAGACGTCTAATGCACTTCTTGCACTATAGGGGAGCAGATGCAAGAACAGTAGCGCATATGCACAAAAAGACGAATTAGACAGAAGCTGAGGAGTTGTTTTGAGCGCAACGGGAAACGAAGAACTAAGGGCAATACCTGAGGAATTATTGGAGTTCTTTCGACCCACACTCGGGCAAAGCCTTGTACTGAAGGGGGAATCTGGAACAGGAAAGACGACCTTTGTTCTTACTCTTCTCGAAGACCTCCTATCTGAGCACTATACGCAGAAGAACTTCATCTATGTTACATCGAAGATATCTACACAATTCCTCCCCAGTCATTTTGAGTCACTTGGAGATGCGCTACTCCCTGACTCGACGATTGATGCCACAAAGTTTGTGGCTGCCAAAGTAGATGATGACTCGGTTGTAGTTGCTAACGAAGAAGCCTTCATCAAGCTGCTTAGAAGGTGGGTAGGACGCAATCGCTCCCCAGTTATTGTGATTGACACGTTGGAGGCACTTGCTGAAAAAATAGGAACCGAACCAGTCAGTCTTGTGGCAGAATTGAACAAATTCGGGCAAACTAAGAATGCTAAGACAGTCCTTGTTTCGGAGCATGGCGACGCTCATATAATTGACAATCTTGTAGATGGCATAGTTGTTCTCTCAATGACCGAGTTGGATGGCCATGTGTGGCGTGAGTTGCAAATCCGGAAGCTAAGGGGCACTCAGATTAATCGTGTCAAACGTGGATTCACACTTAAGACCAATCGCTTCTGCAGGCTTTGGTCTGTGGACACAGATAAGCTAAAGCGTTTGCGCTCTTTTGACATGAAGCCACACAGCAGCACTCGATTCTTCACGGGGGTGGAGAGCCTTGATCAAATACTAGGAGGCTTCCGGCTTGGCAGCACCTGCTTTCTCGAAGTCGGACCCGGGGTGAACAACGAGATTGTCAACGCCCTAGTATTTGCAACAGCATCGAATTTTCTTTCACAAGGTGGGGGTGTCTTCATGATTCCACCCAATCGGATTAGCTATCGGACTACCAAATCGGCTGCATTAAGATACGGTTTCATTGATCAGCTAAACACAAGTCTGCGTCTACTAACCTACCAGTTTCCAAATCCCTCATTATCTAATGACAAACCAGAAACGATTGAGCCCTACTGGAAACCAGTCAAGACAAAAAGCAGTGAAGAGCTTGAGAGCGAGATGAATGTGCTAATGGGCGAGCTACGAGATAATGAATGCAACGACATTCTTGTTGTGGTGGGTTTTGGACTGCTCAAGTCTTGGCTTGGTGATGACCACCTAGATCGATGGGCAATGCGAATCGCTACTCAGGCGACTGAAGATAGCGGTTTCAGTATTGCCATAGGTTATAGTAGCACAGCAAATGTAAACCGGGCTATTGCCGACGTGGCCGATGTTCATATCACCCTAAGTGCGAAATCTGATGCAACGTTGTTCCGAGGTCTGCATCCCCGCACGTCCAATTACTGCATTTACACATTTGAAGCTGATGGAGGTATTCACATTGGGTTCCAAGAAGTCGCATAAACCGTCAATCCTACTCGTAGACGATTCCGAAGATTTCGTCCACTCAACGAAGATACTATTGCAGGGCTACAACATAAGATTTGCACTAAGTGGCAAGGAGGCTCTATCTCGAATTGATGAAAGCCAACCTGATATCATCTTGGTGGATTTGGTCATGCCTAAGATGAATGGCCTTGAGCTTATGAAAATCGTCCGAGAAAAGCACCCGGGAATAACCATTGTCGCACTGACAGCAATAGACGAAGAAGAAACACTTTATGAATGTAAGAGGCTGGGCGTGACTGAATACTTGATCAAAGGTGCCTTGACCTCATCGGAACTTCGTGGAACCATAGAGCGGCTAATAGCATGAGCTATCAGAACTCTGCTATCTGACTTCTCACAATGGCCATTCCTTGAAGAATTACTCTTTAATGCCGATTCTTGCGTAGACATCAGCCTTTCGAGCCGCGACCATTCTATCCATATCGTCATGAAGACTCTTGCCATGTGAGTCCATCGTCACAAGTAGGGGACCAAATTTCTCTGCGGTAATAACCCACAATGCTTCAGGCATTCCCAAGTCATCCCAGAGGTACGCGCGAACCTCCTTGAAACCCTTGGCAGCGAGCGCGCCGCAACCTCCTGTAAAGCTGCAATAGACAGCGCCAACCTCCTTCAATGCACCGAGTGTCTTGGCGCCCATTCCGCCCTTGCCGATTATGATTCTAGCGCTGTACTTCCGCAAGAACTCATCTTCGAAGAGCTCCATCCTGATGCTTGTGGTGGGGCCTGCTGAAACTATTTCCCACTTGCCGTTCTTCTGCCATGCCACTGGACCAACGTGGTACACAACACTACCCTCAAAGTCCACGGGCGGTTTCTCGCCCTTCTCGTACATCTCCAGAGCTCGCTCATGCGCTTCATCCCTGGCAGTATAGACATGTTCTCCGGTGACGTAGACAATATCTCCAACCTTCAGCTTTCGGGCATCTTCTTCAGAGATTGGTGTCGTTAGATGATATTCAGTCATTTCTTACCCTCCACTGGATGCGTCAAGTATGTCACGTCAAGATCCTTTGATATGATTGCAGTGCTCTTTCGTGCGGCCCAACATTGTATGGCCACCCCAACGGGAAGACTAGCCGGATGTCGCATTGCATAGTCTACTTTGACACCGAGGACAGTTGTCTTGCCGCCAAGACCCATGGGTCCGATTCCGGTAGCGTTGATGGCCTCCATGATCTCAGCCTCGATCTTTGCCACCTCGGGCTCTGGATGTTTGTCATTGAGCGGCCGGAGTAATTGCTGTTTTGCAATCTTGAGGGCGATATCAGAACCACCGCCAATTCCTACTCCGATTATGTTGGGTGCACACGCCTTACCCATGTATGATATCGCATTGTCGACAACAATCTTCTTGACACCAGTTAGGCCGACACCTGGTTTCAGCATGCCAAGTATGCAGGCATTCTCACTGCCACCACCCTTTGGGAATGCGGTAATCTCCAATGAATCACCAGATACAATCTCCCAGTTTATCCATGGTATCTTCTTCCCAGTGTTATCGCCTGAATTCCCGCCAATAATCGGATTGACTGCATTTGGCCGGAGCGGGGTGTCAGCAGTGGCCTTTCGTGTTGCTTTCGCAAGAGAATCCTTGATCTCTCCAATGAATGGGAACTTGTCACCGACCTTAACATAGAATATCATGATGCCTGTGTCCTGACACATGGGCACGCCAGTGGCAGCCAGTTTGATATTCGTCAGAATGGCGGAGAACTGAGTTTTCGCGGTTTCGTCAGTTTCATGAGCGTGGGCCGCTTTCAGTGCTTCTTCAATCTCCTTAGGCAACACTGTTGCTGCCTTTCTCAGAAGACGGACTGTTGTATCGTGGATAACTTGACTTGGGTCCTTCATCATATCAGCTTCTGAACAATGGGTTTACAGCGAGATAAGTGTGCGACCCCATTTGCGGCTTAATCTATTTTGCTATGAACCCCGATGAAACATGAGTGAGGACTATAAGAGACAGCGAGTATCCAAAATCTGTACAACAGGTGATTGTAACAGAATGCAGCTGGACTTTCTACTCATAGTTCCTACCATTTCCTTTGCGACGGCGGTGATACTCCTTCTCGTATTCAGCTTTTTTGATGTCAGGGAGAGAAAGGTGTCAAATGGTCTTCTTTCTGCGGGGGGACTAGTAGGGTGTGTTGTGTCAATCCTGACCGGGCATCTCTTCATCCTCCCCTTTCTGTACCTCTCGACACTCTCATTTGTCCTGGCCCTGTCCTACGTGCTATTCAGACTGGGTGCTCTTGGCGGTGCAGATGTGAAGGCACTCATAGTAGTCACCCTCACAAGTCCTGGAGTGGTCTACGCCCACTGGGAGAATCAAATCTACGAGGGGGTCATGATAGGTGCAATTGAAATTCTTGTGATGTTGTTCGCGGGGTATCTCTACTCGCAGATTCGTCGACGCTCAGATAGAACTAGCTCAGAAGAAAGAGCAGCCCCGCTCATACCCCTGCTTCTTGTTGGATACATGGTCGTTCAAACGATGCCCTTCATCTTGCAGATTCTGCTCGTCGGCTAGATCTCAGCCTTGGATGGGCAGACGTGGCCACATGATCGTGACTACAGTGTGAACGCATAGAGAAGGGTCCAGAGCAGCACCCAGAGTAGCAGGTAGGACGGAAGGGCGCTCGTTATCAGTTTCTGGCGGCCCCCAAGGGCAGTAACATCAATTTCTACGAGGTAGACCAGTATATAGAGGGTCATCACATAAACAAGAAGACCAAACATGAGACCGCGAATTCCGGCGAAGAAGCCTCCACCGACACCGCAGATTATGGCGCTGATGATTGCGAAAGATATCTTGACATAGTAGTTCTGATCGTTGGGAACCCGCTCCCATCGGCCATATACTTTTTTGAAAAATCTCTGCAGATAATCCAGCTCCATCATCTATCACCGGACCAGATAGTGCCCCGTTAATCGACTACGTTATAACAATATCGTTCAGTTGGAGAAGCCATAATGAAGGAAGCAATGAGTAACATCGACATACGACTCATCCTGCAGGAAGTGGGAGCGGCCTCAGCAGGATCTTTCATCAAGAATATCTACCAGTATGGCGATGTCTTCGTCCTCAAGCTCTATCAACCAGGAGGTGGAACAAGCCAGCTCCTAATTGAGCCAGGACGCCGTTTCCATATCACCGAATACAGGCGAATAGCACCCAGGATACCGTCCAAATTCTGCAGCGTCCTCAGGAAGTACCTGCGTGAGAAGCGGATTCTCTCAATCAGCCAGCACGAATTGGATCGGATTGTTGTGATTGAGGTGGGAGATGAGGAGAGCTCCTACAAGCTGGTTGCTGAGCTGTTTGGGAACGGAAACCTATTGCTGCTGGACCCTGAGGACATCATCTTCGTTGCGCGTCGTTATCGAAGGATGCGAGACCGCAATGTGATTCCGAAGGCGAAATACGAGTTTCCGCCCCCAAGAGGAGTTGATGTTTTTGCACTTGAGGAGGATTCCTTGGAGAGCATCCTATCCGAGTCGAAGGCCAACGTAGTCAGGACATTAGCAAGCAGGCTGAATCTGAACTCTCTGAGCTGTGAGGAGATATGTGCCCTAGCAGGTGTAATGCCAACAACTAGGGTATCCGAACTCGATTCTCAAGCACTCAAAGACCTGAACTCAGGTCTCCAACGTTTTATCGAGAAACTCAAAGAGGGAGTGAAAGAGCCGCGGGTTGTCTATGCTGAACCTGAGGAGGAGGTAGAGCCAGAGTCGATTGCGTTTCTTCCCTTCGAATTTGAAGTATACAGCGAAGAAAACGTTGAAACATTTGATACATTCAGCCAGGCCATCGATGAGTTTTTTGGAGTACCCGAATCAACGGAAGAGCTGGATGCTCAACAAGACGCCATGTCAAGGGAGCGTCAGAGGCTGCAGAAGATAATCGACAAGCAGCATGAGAGCATTGAAGCACTGGTAACCAAGTCTGAGAAACTAAAGGCAACGGGAGAGCTGATATACAATCATTTCCAGACCGTGCAGGATGTGCTTGACACCGTTTCAGGGGCTCGTGCAGGAGGCTTCTCGTGGGATGAAATTGTCCAGAGAATTGAGGATGGTAGGAAGCAGGGTAACTCATCAGCGCTACTAATTGAGAAAATCATTCCATCTCGAGGGCAGATTATTGTATGTCTGGACGGTACTAATGTTGTCCTAGATATCAGACAAAATGCACAGGATAATGCAGCTCTCGCTTACAATCAAGCAAAGAAAGCACTTTCAAAGGCCAGAGGGGCTGAGAAACAGATAGGTAAGACTCAAGCACGACTTGAGGCCCTTGTAGTCACCGACATCGAACCTGCAAGCCAGAGAATCCAGGTGAAGATTCGGAAGAAACACTGGTATGAGAAGTTCAGGTGGTTTACTTCGTCGGAGGGTTTTCTCGTCCTGGGGGGTCGTGACGCCAAAAGCAACGAACACTTAGCAAAGCGACAGATGGGTGCTAATGATGTATTCCTTCATGCATCGATTCACGGTGCACCTTATGTAGTGATCAAAGTCCCGGACACTGCGCCAGGGGACCAGACCATCAGAGAGGCGGCACAATTCTCTGTGACATTCTCAAGAGCTTGGCAGGATAGCCTTTCAGGTGGGGATGCATTCTGGGTGAATCCGGAACAAGTGAGCTTCTCACCACCCTCCGGAGAGTATCTCCCAGCTGGCGGAGTTATGCTCTATGGCTCGAAGAATTACGTTCGAAGAGTACCTGTGGAACTCGCGGTGGGAGTGATATTCGAGGAAGAGGATGCAATTCCCATCTCCGGGCCGCCATCAGCAGTAGAGGCGAATACAGAGTTCTTCGTTCGAGTAACGCCAGGAAACACAAAGAAGGGGCAGCTGGTGAAGAAGATTCTCAAGCATCTTGCTGGAGTTGTACCTGAAGAGATGAAACGCGCTATTGAACAGATACCACAGGAGGACATGATGCGGGTCCTGCCTGCGGGAGAAGGGGAAATAGTCACCCGAAGGTAGGGTTTCGCCGTGGATTCTGCAGCCTTGAACACAGACACATTTAATAACGTACTCCAAAGGAGTGCGGCGGAGAGGCACTCTAAACCACAATATATCCAGAGTGGCAAACCAACCTTCTGCCCAATTGAGGTTATTCCAATGTCCGAACCGTCCCCAATGATGCCTGTCAGGGAAATCATGTCTGTGAATGTCGTTACGATGCCACCCGACGCCGTGGTTCTTCAGGTTGCCAAGTCAATGGCCAGCATGGACATTGGATCAATAGTCATTGTGGATGCGGAACGTGCCATAGGCATCATAACTGAAACCGACATAGTCACTCGAGTAATTGCTGAAGAAAAGGACCCAAAGACAACGAAGGCCAAGGAGGTCATGAGCTCACCTCTAGTTCACATCACTCCTAACACGGCTCTCACAGAGGCAATGCGTGTGATGACACGCGCTGGAATCCGACGAGTGGCTGTCCTGAAGAATGACTCGCTGGCTGGAATAATCACTTCCAGAGACATTCTGCGCTGGTCTCCGGAGCTCATTGACGTTATGGTGGAGTCATTACGCCTCAAAAGCGAACCTAGATCCGGAGTGGTAGAAGAGGAAGACGAGATCATTGCCTATGGAGGCATCTGTGATGTGTGTGGAGAGTACTCCATCGACTTGGCGCTGACAGACGGCGAGTATATCTGTGAGGAGTGTCGTAGGTAGTAAAGGAACTACTCCTTGATTTGCATCAGCTATTAACTCGGCATAAACGTTGGAGATTCATGCGATGAAAGTAAGCCAAATAATGACTAAACCTGTCACGATTGATAAGGACCAGAGACTGTCATACGCACTAGACCTACTCGATAAGAAGAAGGTAGACCGCCTTATTGTTGTCGAGAATGGAGAACTGAAGGGGATTCTAACCTATGCGGATATCGCGGATAGACTGGGAGTCAGCAAGGTAGTGGCGGTTTCCATCGGAAGACTTCACGTGTCCAGTGCGATGACTGATACTGTGATCACCGTGACTACAGACGATGACGTGACTGATGTCGCCCAACTTATGATGGACAAGGGCATGAGTGGATGTCCTGTTCTTGATAACGAAGGTAAGCTCGTTGGTGTCATAACAAAGAAGGACCTGTCAGAGCTCGTGAAGAAGTTCAAAAAGGTGAAGGTGGGGGATTTGATGACAACGGAAGAAATCCTAGTCGTCAACCCTGTTGAGCGGCTGATTAAGGCAAGAATGGAGATGCTTACTCGAGGTCACTCAGGCATTCCTGTCACTGACGGCGGTCGTGTATTGGGACTCCTTACAGAGAGAGCTGTAGCCAAGGCAATGGCTCGCTTTAGCGTGGAAGTGCCCGATAAATATCGTAAGAGTCAGGTGAGGCAGATACGTGTCGTTGACGCAATGATAAGACAGCCACCTCTGGTTTCTCCGGAATCTTCGTTGGATGAAGCAGTGACACTCATGCTTGACGCGAATCTCAACACATTACCTGTTGTTGGTTCAGGGAACAGATTGATGGGCATTATCGGCGCCACAGACTTCACTCGTTTTGTGGCTAACAAATTCAAGGTCACTGAGAAGACTGAATAGGGGATTCTCACAACGTCATGATGCAGCCGGGATGGCGTTGATTGCGTATGACTGTGGACTACCTCCTGAAGAATGGTCTAGTTATTGTCGAGGGTGAGCCAGCGCGAAAGGCCGTTGCTCTGTATCTTGGTAAGATTGAGGGGATTTACAGTCCGGGAAGTGAACCACCAGCGCAGCAAGTAATAGACTGCGAGGACCTCTATATCCTTCCTGGTGCAATTGACATCCACGTTCACCTAAGAGACCTAGACAATTCTGACAAGGAGGACTTCGCAACAGGCACAAGAGCTGCCGCTGCAGGCGGTGTGACTACGGTAGTTGACATGCCCAATTCCAACCCGCCCACACTTGACCGTGATAGCCTAGAAGAGAAAGTGGATAGTGCAAAAGAGAAACGATTTGTTAACGTGGGTTTCTATTCCGGAATACCAAGGAAAACATCAGACTTCGATGAGCAGATAGTGCCCGACATTCTTGGGTTCAAAGTGTATCCACATTCGCCAATAACCAAGGGCACTTCATACAGTCAGAAACGAATACATGCCTGCTTGAAGCTGTCAGAAGAGCATGGTATCCCACTCTTACTACATCCCGAAACTGGTGGAAGACGTTCCACACCAAAAACCCTTGATGCATTCCTGAAGCAGCACACCTGCGAGAGTGAGGGAGATTCGATTCAGCAGTTCCTAGCTGCACAGTCAGAGGTTGGCGGTAGATTGCACATTTGCCACGTTAGCTGTGCGTCATCCGTGAGAATAATAGAAAAGCACAGGGCTGAGGACCTCCTGACAGCCGAAGTTGCGCCTCATCACCTGTTTCTGGCAGGAGGTGATTTTACACACACTGACGGCGCATCCAAGATGCTACCCCCTCTTAGATCACCCTATGACAACAAGGCATTGCAGAAAGCCCTCCATCAATGTGTGATTGACTGCGTTGCCTCTGATCATGCACCTCACATGGAACAGGAGAAGAGAGCCACGTTTCTCGATGCATCATCAGGGATACCCGGGTTAGAAACAACTGTACCCCTCATGCTGACAGAAGTCCTAGAGGAGCGGCTTTCATGGGTTGAGTATCTGAGGTGTTGTTGTTCAGCACCAGCCCATATACTCAAGCTTGACTCTAAGGGAGTCCTCGCCAAAGGCTATGACGCAGACATTTGCATCGTCAAGAAAGAGGAATCGGTAATTTGTGGTGCTTTCTTCCATTCAAAGGCCAAGGTCACTCCATTCGATGGGCGACGGGTCCTGGCCACACCGGTCATGACATTTGTTGGAGGCGATCTGGTCTATAATTACGGTCAATTTCTTATTGGCCCCGGGGTTGCAGGAAGGGTTCCTGTGCGAAAGACATAACCGCATTCAGTGATTGGGGATACCCGAGTTGATGCTGTATGACCCATGTTTACTCTGATGATGATGGTAAACTCCTAGTCGAACTGGCAAGACTGACTGTGGATGAGATTGTACAGCATCAGAGGAAAGCACAACCTCCGCAGGACGCTCCTGAACACCTAAGGAAGGAATCGGGGGTCTTTGTGACCCTCAACTCCATCAAAGGAGATAGTGTCGCTCTGAGGGGATGCATCGGCCGGCCATATCCGACCCAGCCTTTAATCGATGCCACGATAGACTCCGCTGTCGATTCAGCTACACGCGACCCGCGCTTCACTCCGGTTGAACCGAAGGAGCTGGACGCGATTCTAGTTGAGCTCAGTGTTCTGACACCTCCTATGAAGATAGAGTATGATGATCCAATGAAACTCTTGGAGTTAGTTGAGGTCGGGCGCGACGGCCTCATAGCATCAAGAGGTATGTGGCGTGGACTTCTGCTCCCACAGGTCCCGGTCGATTGGGGGTGGAATGTAGAGGAGTATCTGAAGCACACATGCAACAAGGCAGGATTACCTGCTGACGCGTGGAAGGACTCGCAAACCGAATTCATGTCATTCCAGGCAGAGATTTTTGGAGAAGAATCACCACGCGGAAACGTCATTAGAAACCCCAGCCACCCAAGATGCTAACAGTGAATGTGAATTATAATGAACCGACCATCGCCGGCAGTAATGAAAGCGCTGAAGGAATTCCTGGAGGAGGATATCAGGTCTGGCGACCTGACCACGAAGGCCATAGGTCAGCCAATGACACCTGGAACAGGCACGATATTTGCAAGAAGTAAAGCCATCTTGGCTGGCGCGACTGAGATTGCTGCAATAGCTGAGATTACTGGACTCGCCTGCGAGGTGCTTGCTGATGAGGGCAAATGGGTAGGACCAGATGAGCCTGTCATACGCCTGAAAGGACCTGCTGGAACACTGCTCACTGTCGAGAGGGTCTGCTTGAACATAATCATGCGAATGAGCGGAATTGCCACCAAAGTGCACGGAATGATTGAAACTGCAAGAGAGGGAAATCCAGCATTGATCGTTGCTGCAACAAGAAAGACCACTCCTGGTTTTCGATACTTCGAGAAACGGGCAGTCCAAGTTGGTGGAGGAGATCCTCACCGGTATGCGCTCGATGACATGGTGTTGATTAAGAATAACCACATCGCAGTAGTAGGAGGAGTGGGAAAGGCCATCATAGCGGCAAGAGGTGCAGTGTCATTCAGTAAGAAAATCTCTTGTGAGGTGAGAGATCTCAAGGAGGCTATGGAGGCTGTTGAGGAAGGGGCTGACATAATTTTACTGGACAACTTCAAGCCCGAAGATATCGCGAAGGTGAACGATGCACTTACTAAGAAGGGCTGGCGAGAAAAGGTGATCCTAGAGGCATCCGGGGGAATAGATGAGAGCAATGTGAAAGACTACGCACAGAGCGGTGTCGACATTGTGTCATCAGGAGCATTAACGCACTCATACGACGCTTCCAACTTCAATATGAAACTGACTTTTGCATAGTCAAGAAGTACATGGTGCCCCGGCCGGGATTTGAACCCGGGTCATAGGGTCGAAAACCCTAGATGCTGGGCCGGACTACACTACCGGGGCGTCGTGGGGCCTGCAGCCTGCTGAGCAGTTATTAAGATTATGCCGCGAATCGCGTTTCAATGTCGACAAGACGCCTCAGATGGCTCAGCGCAGGCGCGTTCTTCATCACGTCCTTTCTTGCGCGAAGACGAATCTGCTTCAATTAGCGATTTGCGTTCGTCTGATTGAGATTTCCTGTGTCTGGCAGACTTCAAGACTGACCTTGCATCCTCATCCTCATTCAGAGGTCTGCCTGCAATGGTCTGAAACAGAAATGAACGAAGATCATCAGAGCAAGGGACACCGGATAGTGATACGGACCCGGATACCAGAGTTGGTACCGCCAATACGCCATATGTTTCTGCAATATGCGTATGCCTCTCTACGTCGATCTCGTGTAATCTGGTGGCTCCCCCAATAGTATCACATTCGGTTTCAACCATGTCCTTGACGACATCACACCAAGCACAGTGAGAAGAGGTGAACAGTAGAATCATCCATTGTACTCCAAGCGACTTTCCTCGTTGTTACGATTGTATCATTTAAGGTCGGAGGAATACAGCGTTGATTCCGGGGTGATTTTGGTAGGTTAGGTCTGTTCATTTGATGCCTGAGTAGATGGAGAACTGGATGGTCAGCAATCATGACAGTATGGGACGCAAGTCCTCACGACCGGTTGGTCAATCGCATACCTTCTGCTTCAGACTTAACTGTGAGATCGCACTCTAGCGAGTCCACACGAGGTGAACTTGGGTGAATGCAATCAGTACTAGTGTTATCAACGCCCAGTACACCACAAAGAGTACAACGTACAGTACTAGTCTGTTTTTAACATCTCCAAGTTTGAAAGGAAGTTTCAAGCCAGGAAGAATGAAGGCCGTACGCGACATGTAGTCTTCGTATTCCTGTCCATGCACCGCTCTCAGGCGGATTTCCTCCCAGTCGGCCACAATGAGAAGCAAGAAAGAAATCAACGACCACGAGAGTATGTCTCCTGGTCTGATCCATAACATGGAGTGTGTAGGGCTGAAGAGTGCAGTTGGTAGCAGGAAGAGAATAATTCCAAGATGCTGGGGATGCCGAGTCCATCGATATGGACCAGTTGTAACAAGACCACATCCCTCAACATGTTTCACTGCCAGTTCCCTCAACCCCCAGACAGATATGCCAAGTCCTCCTAGGAAAAGTGCCACTTCAATCAACCAGATTGGCAGGAGTAGGACTGACAGAAGTGGCGAGTTTCCCAAGAACGGTATCCACAGCCCATCCCAGATATCTGAGAAAGGGAAAATGAAACCTACAACATTCCATGCAGTATACCATGCTGGGAGTAACCACAGCATGGGAGTGATTATGCCTGCAAGTATTGGGAGATACAGTCCAATTGTGGCAAGAGTAGAGGAGAATCGCACTACCAATTCCTTTCGGTCCAAGTCATGCACAGCCCAGGGTTGAAGTCCACCTGTAATCTACCGAGTTGAATAGCTATTTCAAAAAGGTATCGAGCAAAGTATCCATCAACCATAGCAGTGTGCAGTCATCCGGATTTCGCAATGTTAATATCCCAAAGGAATTGCACAGGCCTTGCGACAAGGGCCCGTAGCTCAGCTTGGTAGAGCACCAGGCTCATAACCTGTATGTTCAATGACTTCCATTGGGCAGGGGAGCGGTCGTGAGTTCAAATCTCGCCGGGCCCACCATCATTTAGGCAGAAGTCTTTTCGGGTGTGAACAACCACACAAGAATGCTATTATCCAAGGTTCTATAATCCCCCATCTAATATTGTGTTGGGATGTGATTGTCTGCGATGAGGCAGCTACGGCTAGAAGTGGTTGCATTCCTAGTCGCAACAATGCTTGTCATCTCTATGTTTGGAATGCTCTCAGCTGCCTCTGTCATCCAAAGCGGGGATATATTCACGCCGCAGAACGACAGCGGTAGAGCAAAATTGGAAGTGATAGATCGTGTTGCTGGACAACCGTCCAGCGTCGTACCCCTGGACGACTGGCTTCTAATCGCCCTTGGCAATGTGATTGAAGTAAGATCTAGGCATACTGACTTGGTGAGAGAGTTTCAACTGCCTGTCTTTGTGGTCGACCTAGCAGTATCAGACGACAACTTGGTGGTAGGAACATGTCAATCTCAAGGGTTAATCCTGCTACGTTTCGACGATTCCGGCTCTCTCGAACTATTGGACCACTTCATGAACGGTACAACATGGGCGTGTCCTGAGTTCGGCAGTGATTTCATCTGTGTCAGGAATGAAGAAACTGGAGGAATTCAAATCATTGCAGTTGTAAACGATGCTCTTGTTATAGCTGGTGAGCTTCTCGGGGGCGACTTCTCTGTTGATTCCTGCTATGCTATTACCAACTTCAACGGGAGCTTTAACGTATGGAATCTCTCCAACCCGCATGACCCGTATGTCATTGGGTGGGTTTCATGGTACGCCTATCCGAAACTGTTCAAGCTTAATGGACCACTCCTCGCGTGGTGGGGTTGGGATGATTTCTTTGAGCTTTACTTCGAGATAACCGACCTGTCGGGGGTGCTGGATGGTACTGGCTCTCAAAGGAGTGCATTCCTCCAACACGGCATGGCTGGTTCTTGCGTAGCTTGGAATTCCAAGTATCTATATCTCCGTACAAGATGTCTGAACAATCCGGAATGCATCAGAGGTCTTATCGTACTGAACACGACGGATTTGCAAAATATCTCAATAGTAAGGACCTTTGATGAGGACCACTACTTTGGATTCCTTTCCTACAGGAGGATATTCCATACTGATTGTGGAATTGCTGGAATGGGTTCAAACTTCGTCGACATCTGGAACATAGATACATTGACACCCCTGCTGGCCCAGAATCTCCACTTCCGCGGCTACGTTTCAGACCTAGCACTTGCCCCGTCTGTGAGAGACCCCATTGTAACAATGAATCACACTTGGGGCTATCCAGTGGTCCACTCATCGGTACCTGTAGTTGGATACCTTGAGGATATCAAAGTAGTTGGTTCTCATGCCTTCTTCTTTGACGAATTCCAGCCGATGCTATTCTACGAACCAGTGCAGAATCGATTTGAGCTGCCTCCAGTTCATAACAATTACGAACTAACTCACCCAGGTTCCGAATTTCAGGCATATGGCCACTCATTCTATAGAGTCTTCGGGGGTAGGGATTCAGCGACTCTGTGGAGATGGACGGTTGTTGATTCTGGAAATGAGTCAATCGTTTCCCCGGAGGGAGAGTTGATACTGGAAATGAATGGTGTTTCTAGGTCTCGGTTTTCCCATCACGAATGCAGTGGGGACCTGTACTGCGCCGCCGGCATTGATGAGCTGCTCCTAGTTAACCTCACTACGCTCGAATGGGTCCTATTCAACATGGATTTCTCTGAAGATCTCATCATGCTAAGGAGAAGTAATGATACCCTATTTGTACTGGACAGCCAAGAATTGTCTGTGTTCAGACTGCGCCTACATTGGTTGGAAATACCGCCACCTGAGTTTCTTGCGAAGACAACTCTTCTGGCAGATGTCATGTATGTGGAGGATGATTTGCTGTATACGGCCAATGCGTCGCATGTTATGAAATACAGGGTATGTGTTGATGGGTCCATAGTGCCTGTTCTAAATATCACAGTTCCAGCAGCTTTCATGCCGTGTAGGTTTTGTTCTGTTATGTACCAAGAACCAGGCGATTTGGTCGTCAACTCTACTTCTGGTAGGATATACAGGGCAGGTGGGTTCTATGGAATCTGGGAGATTGCAGAAGTTGCAGAAACCACTCCATTACCCAATGACACCGTGATCTCAAGAAACATAGTTGCGGAAGTCATCTTCGTCTTTGTATGTTCAATGGCAGGGACGACTGTCGTTTTCTATGCGGTACTCATCATCGCAGAAAGACGAAGGCGAATTCCGCAATGAAACACTGTCGCGTTTAGCAAGGGCCTTATACCACATTCACACCACTCTACATCTACATAGGAGCAGTTGAGATGCAGCTGATACCTGATGTCGTCACAATGGGAGTAATAGCAAGTCTTCTGGCAGGCGCCGCAACAGGATTGGGAGCAATTCCAGTTCTAATTGGTGGCAAGCCCAGTCGAAGGACTCTTGACATCATGCTTGGACTGGCTGCGGGAGTAATGCTCGCAGCCTCTGCATTCAGCCTGCTCGTACCGGCGCTGGCACATCCACTAGGAGGGGTCTGGGTTGTTGCTCTAGGCTTTGCACTTGGTGGTTTCTTCGTTCATGTCGCGGATAAGTACATTCCACACGAGCACTTCGAAACTGGACATGAGGGCCCGCCGTCTGCGATGTCACGTATCTGGCTTTTTGTTATCGCGATAACAATCCACAACTTCCCCGAGGGGCTTGCAGTCGGTGTTGCATTTGGAGCAGAAGACATGGGCACGGGGATTGCAATCGCCATAGCAATCGGGCTTCAGAACATTCCTGAGGGGCTTGCAGTGGCTGCTCCACTTGTCAGAGAAGGCTACTCAAAGTGGAAGGCGGCTGGTATTGCACTGCTAACTGGCCTGGTCGAGCCAATCGGAGGCCTTCTCGGAGTTTCTGTTGTCACATTCGCGCAGTTCTTGCTCCCGTATGGCCTAGCCTTCGCTGCTGGCGCAATGATATTCGTAGTGAGTGATGAGATAGTGCCAGAAAGCCATTCTGGCGGCTTTGCGCGAGTCGCGACAATCGGACTCATGGCAGGATTCATACTCATGATGGTTCTGGATAACGTGTTTGGGTGAATCGTCGAAGGTCGTGGGACAGCAATCCTGATATTGCAGCGCATTACTTCCTGAAACGCGTAGGAGGACCAACCACATATGCGGAACCTACTGCAAAGTAAGTAGCCGCTTGAGAGGGAGTCACACTGCCACGTTTCGCGAAAGAACAAAGTCATCCGGAGAAAGCTGGAACTGAAAGCAAGGATTCAGAATCCAAGGAGATCCAGAGTGAAAAGCTGGAGTTTATGACGGAGTCGAAGCGAGCGGAAGCGATTGAGAAAAAGCTAGAGGAATCATTTAAGGACCTCAGCAAGCTGGAATGTGACGACCCGTCAAAAGAAACTAGAAATGACAGACTTGCAGAAGCCTTCAAAGAACTTGAGGCACACGAGAGAGTGGGGCGAATCGAGTCTTCAGATCAGACACTCGATTCTGAAACTCCGAGAAGGCGTGGAGAAATTCGCTCGTTGAATGAACTCGATGAAACTCTGAAGCAATGCCCTGAGCGCCGAATACAGAGAAGCTTCGAGAATGAATACCAAAAGGCAAAGGCGTACTTTGAGTCGGAGGAAATTGCTGAGCGCGAAAAGGCAGCGAACGAAGGTATGGATTCAGCAAGACCAAAGCTTATTGAAGACATGGAGAAGCGAGAAAAAAGGCGGAGATTCGAAGAGGACCATGGCGGGTCTCCTGAGGTGTCCATCGAATCAATGAATGATGTGGACAATCTGATTGTGAAATATCCCGACGTGAAAAGAAGTAGAAAATTCGAAACGATGTATGGACATTG
>DAOVDG010000106.1 GCA_030669595.1 Candidatus Thorarchaeota archaeon | reverse complement strand
GATACCGATCCTAAGGGATAAGAAAGTCAGTCAAGTTGTCACGATACTCCGAGATATAACTGAAAGAAAAGATATGGAGGACAGCTTGAGAAAGAGCGAGAGAGCAAGAACTGCGATACTCGACAGCATCGCAGAGCATGTGAATTACTATGAAAGCTTAGACATGCGAATCAGGTGGACCAACAAAGCAGCTGCAAAATCAGTCAACCTAACTCCAGAAGAACTCGTGGGAGAAATATGCTACGAAACATGGCATGGCACCGAAAGACCATGTGACTCCTGTCCAATCATCAAGGCGTTTGAAACCGGGAGGAGTCATCATGAAGAAATGCGATCCCCAGATGGTCGGGTATGGTCTGTTGGAGGCTATCCGCTGCGCGATGAAGACAACACTCTTGCCGGAGTAGTAGAGGTGACCAGAGAGATAACAGAACAGGTCATCGCAGAGGAAGCCCTCAAAGAGAGTGAAGAAAAGCACCGCACCCTCGTTCAATCGCTAAACGACACGATATTCGTGCTAAACAAAGATGATGTGTTTGTAGAATTCTATCCCCCTAGCTCTGTGGAACCCCATCCTCAACCGGATGGGGTCATAGGACGCAACATCAAGGAAATCATGCCTCCCAAGGGCGCTAAAGCGATATCACGGCTATCAGCTGAAGTTCGAAGAACTGGAAAGCACACAAGCACAGAGTACTCTATGCCTATTGACGACGAAAAACGCTGGTTCTCTGGCGGGATAGATCTGCATCAGGATGGTGAGAGTACAATCTTCGTTGTAAAAGACATCACTGAAACAAGGAAGACAGAACAAGCCCTCAAGGAGAGTGAGAGTAGCTATCGCAGCATATTCGAGAACTCGCCTGTATCGATATGGATAGAGGACTTCTCAAAAGTCAAGAAGTATGTTGACAATCTTCGGGCCTCCGGAATCGAGGACATCAATGAATTCTTCCTAGAGAATCCCGAAGAAGTTACTAAATGTGTAGAACTTGTGAAACTGATTGACGTGAATCAAGCCACGATTAACCTGCATAACGTAAGAAGTAAAGCTCATGTTCTTGGGAACTTGAGTGATATAATCCTTGAGGACGCATTGGACATGTTTCGGGAGGAGATAGTTGCAATCACGGGGGGCAAGCACCATTTTGCAAAAGAAGCAACAATGCTGAATCTGTCTGGCGAGAATAAGCATATGCTCGTACAGCTCATCGTCCCGCTAGGTTATGAGGAAACTCTATCGAGAGTCTTGGTCTTCATGGAGGACCTCACTGAAAGAGTGGAATCTGAGGCAATACTCCTAAGTCAGAAACAAGAGCTCAGTGAATTCGCACATGCTATGGGTCACGACCTTAGAGGCTCGCTACATGCTATCATAGGATACGCAAACCTGCTTGAAGAAGAATATGAGCAATCACGTGCTCAAGAGATAACGAACTTGGCTAGGGGCATGGCTACCATGCTTGAACAATCCATTGCTCTCGCTGACGCGGGTCAAGTGATCGGAGAAATCCATCCGATTGATTTGGACAAGCTCGTCGCTGAAGTTGCAGCAACTGTTGTGCCCAAAGGCATCCGATTCAAGCAACAGAAGCTGCCCGTGGTCAGCTGTGATCATGAGAAGATGAAACAAGTGATACAGAACTTATTCGCAAACGCAATACAGCATGGAAAGCCTAGCATGATTGAAGTCAAGACAGAGAAAGGGGAAGGAAGCATTTCAGTATTGTTCTCCAACGATGGAACAATCATTGCTGCGAAGGAGCGCGAAAGGATCTTTGACCGCGGCTTCACAACAAAGAAGGGGGGAGGTATGGGACTTACAATTGTCAAGAAAATCGTAGATGCTCATAAATGGAAGATTACACTTGAGCCCTCAGAAAAGACGACGTTCAGGTTGACCATCCCTAGATTGCAAGAACAATGAAGCGACTCGCACCATCTCTCAGCCCCGCTAGAAGATAAGATTGAACAGCGTATCAGAAGGGCCAGTCAAGACACCCGACAAAGCTATATACATCTGGTAATCTCAGGCACCTTGGACTCCTTAAACGGTACCAGGTTGAAATGAAATGCCCGGCGAACTTCCTGATGCACCGCACGAAGAGCGAATCGCAAGTCTTGAAGAAGAATCGATTCGGTATAGAGCTCTTGTTGACAGTATGAATGATGGATTCGGGGTTATCGATAAGGGTGGTAAACTCACCTATGTCAACGCACGTTGGGCATCCATGTTAGGGTATGAACCTAACGATATGGTAAGTCACTCACTTGTGAGCTTCGTAGATGAGAAGAACCGTGCGATTCTAGATGATAATGTCAGAAAGAGGACAAAGGGACTTCGTTCGCAATATGAACTTGAATGGTTATCAAAGAATGGCAAACTGGTTCCAACCATTGTGTCAGGCGCCCCGCTTGTTGGCGAGAATGGTTTGCACATGGGCTCCTATGCAGTCATCACAGACATAACTGAGATTCGTCATGTTGAAGATGCGCTACGGGAAAATGAAAGCTTCTTGTCCAGTGTGTTCGGCAGCATCCAAGATGGCATCAATGTCCTTGATTCGGACAGAACGATTCTTCGCGTTAATCCAACGATAGAGCGATGGTACGCCGACGCGATGCCATTGGTTGGCAAGAAATGCTATGAAATGCATGGTGGCTCAGCTCCGTGCGAGGTATGTCCTGCAAGAACAACACTAGAAACAGGTAAGGCTGCTTCCGGAATTGTACCGAGGAGGGATGTCAGCGGCAAGCAAATCGGATGGCTGGATCTTCATTCGTTCCCATTAAGAGATAGAGAAACGGGAGAAGTCACAGGAATCATCGAGTACATGCGAGACATAACTTACCGCCGCCGTGCGGAAGAGAAACTTCGCAAAAGCGAAACACGATATCGCTTGCTTGCGGAGCATGTTAAGGACATAATCTGGATTACAGACTTGAATTTGACAATGACATTTGCCACACCTTCAATAGAGGAACAGCTAGGCTATACTGTTAATGAGATAATTGGCAAATCCCTTGAAGACATAATGACTCCAGAATCAATGCTGCTGGCAAAGAAAACTCTCGTCGAAGAGATGAGTGCAGTACGGGAGAACCTCGAACATGATTCCAACGCCGCTCTTCGACTGGATCTCTACCACAAGAATGGGCGCCGAGTCATGATGGAGGTAAATCGCTCATTTCTGAAAGATGATGATGGAAAACCAATAGGAATTATTGGCGTCGCACGGAATATAGCCGAACGCATTCGCGCGGAGGATGCGTTGAGGGAATCCGAAGCAAAGTTCAGAAGTATATTCGAATCAATCCCGTTGGGAATGCACCTTCTTCAACTTGACGAAGACGGTGACTTAGTTCTCTCCGAGGCCAACCCTGCCGGAAGGCACAGGTTCAGCATGGATGACGGTGACTTCATCGGTAAGAAGGCCAAGGATGTGATTCCCGACCCACCAGGCTCTGAGATCATCGAACATCTCCAAAGTGTCATCAAGAATGGGAGTACATGGCTGACCGAGCATGCCATTCGGGAAAATGACGAAGTGAAGAGTGCGTTTCAGGTCACTGCATTCCGCGCACTACCTGAAATGATGGTTGTTACCTATTCGGATCTCACAGAGCGTCGAAAAGCAGAGGAAGCTCTAAAGGCCAGTGAAGAGAAGTTTCGACAGATGTTTGAGCAATCACCTATAGGCATCGAGTTGTTCAATGCCGTTGGCAATCTTGTGGATGCCAATAGAGCAACATTCGATCTGTGGGGAGTATCAAGCTTTGACGACTTGCGCGGATTCAATTTATTCGATGACCCGAATTTCCCCTCAATGTTAAAGGAAAAGATTCGTCGGGGTGAATCCGTCAGGCATGAGGTCGACTTCGATTACGGCAAGGTCACAGAAGCGGGACAATACAAAACATCAAGGCGAGGCATCTCATACCTTGATGCTAATGTAGTACCCTTAGGTTTGAAAACAGACGGTTCTCCGGAGGGATATCTATCCCAAATTCTAGACATTACCGAGAAGACTGAAGCCATTATGGCTCTAAAGGAGAGCGAAGAGAAATATCGCATGCTAATAGATAGCTCCCTCCAAGGCATTGCCATACTACAGGGAGATCCATTCGAAATATCCTTTGCGAATCCAGCTCTTGCCAAAACTCTCGGTTACTCGGTTGGTGAACTTACGAATTTGCAGCCTTCTGAGCTTGAACTCATCTTGCATCATGAAGACAGAGCAACGATTTTCCAGCGATTCCAAGACATCCTTGAGGGGCGACCGACTCCTGAGCACTTCGAGGCACGAGTGACCCGAAAAGACGGGGAATTGCTATGGTTTGAACTTACAGCAGGAAAAGTAACCTACGCAGGGAAACCTGCAGTCCAAGCAGCTTTCGTTGATGTAACCAACCGCAAGAAGGCCGAGATAAACATTCGAACTGCAAACGAACGGTCCAATCTATACCTCGATATACTGGGTCACGATATCACAAATCAAATGCAGGCAATACTTGGTGGAGCCGCACTTCTAAGACATACGGCAGGAGGACCAGGAGTAGCTGAACAACTGGATCATATTTTGGAATCAGCTGAGAAGTGTGCAAAGATAATTACGAAGGTCAAGATGACTGAAGACCTGATGGTTGTCCCGCTTGGCCCAAGGCTTCTAGACGACGTTCTGCGGAAAACCGTTGAAATGATGGCAGTTATGCACAAGGAAGTGAAATTCGTTTCAGACATCCGGGCAACCGAAGCAACCATTCAAGCTGATAGATTCCTTGAGCACATATTCAATAACGTGATTGACAACGCAATCGACAAAAACCCCCACGACATTAAAAAAGTCTGGATTAACATGGCCGAAAGTGGGAACGGATACGAAGTGACCATAGAAGACAATGGTCCTGGAATCTCGACAAGGCTCAAGCCAAAACTATTCGACACCTCACGCCGGTTTGGAGGTGTGGGACTTCATCAAGCTAAACACATTATCGAAAAGCATGGCGGAAGAATTGAGGCTTACGATAGAGTGCCTGGACAACCGGGTAGAGGGGCAGGCATCTTGATGTGGTTCCCGAAGACAACACGAAGAAATCAAAAGCTGTCCAGCGAAATGATGTGAATCAAGACACAATAACGCTGATAAGCCAGCATTGACATAACCAGCTGGTAAGGGCGAGCGAACTTGGTGAAACGGCATTGCATTGCTGCATTAGTTCTCTGGGTTCTTTTCTTCCAAGTTCTAGTAGCAGTCGGAGGTCTACATGTTAGAGCAGACCTCGTAATCGAAATTCCTGTATCTGACCAAGTGAACATAGGTTCGGGCTTGTGCCTTGGTTCAAACGTTTCAATGCCCGAAGCATATGTCGACATAGATATTATTGTGGAAGATAGTTTTCGCTACATTATCAATGTGTCCTGTCAGTTCCTACTGCAGACCGTTACCGGACAGAATTTCACCACCGCATTTGTATACCCAAGCGAATGGGGCTTGTTCTCCCATCCAGAAGCGGAGTTCAAGTCTTTTGGGATCAGCATAAATGGTTCTGAAATCGATTTCTCTGTCATTGAGTGGGCAGATCTTTCAGAAACCTATGATTTTAACGCGTCGGAATGGCTTTGGCTCAGCAGCAATCAATTCGCATTATTCTCACTTGAAATGCCGCCCAACTCGACGCGCGTTGTCAGTGTTAAAGCGGACATTACGCTTCATTCTAATACTCACAACTTCACATTCGCCTATTGCATAGGTTCTGCGCGCAGCTGGGATGGGAATACCCATCAAGTCATCCAAATGGATTTCAGGAATCATACAAATCTGTTGGAGCACGGGTTCCAACCAGAGAACTATGAAAATCTCATGGGGGAAAACGAAACTAAAACAATTAGATGGGACTTCCTAATCAGCGAACTTGATGATAACTACGTCGCTTTCTGGGCGTCGCAGTATGAAATTACTTCATACGAACAAGATCCGTTCTCGAACCCATTACATATTGTTCTAGTCGTATTCTTCACAATAGTGTTACCTGTAGTCATCTTCAGCGCATATTGCATCAAAACGAAGGATTAGCCTCCAAAGGTTTGAACGCTGATGGTTTGCATTCAGACTTAGTTGCCAGCAAAGCCAAGCAAGTCTAGCATCCGTCATCGCGTACGTAGGATACCATTCTTGTGAAGGAATTCAACGCTGGACTCTAAGTCGGGTCTACTCTTTAACTCAAGAATCGCCGGACCAGCAAAGCCAATGTTTCTGACTGCCTCAAAGAATCTTTCGAAGTCGATGTTTCCTGCACCGAGAGGAAGATGGTCGTCAGAAACCCCATTGTTATCATGAAGATGCAGTTCAACAATCTGACCATTAAGAAGAGATGCATAATCGGCGAGATTGCAATTAGCAGTGTGAGCATGCCCGATGTCCAAGACTGCTTTCACCCCTTGATCACTAAATGCCTTTACAATCTCAAGGTGTTCATCCGGATACAGAACCAGTTCTCGATCTTCGGACTCTTGTTTATTCTCTACGCCGATTGTCACCCCGGAGTTCACAGCAACCTTGGCCAATTCTGAGAGACTGCGGTGGAGTTGATCGCGGGCTTTATTCATTAAATTGCTTGGAAGGTCTCCGGGATATGAGCCGGCGTGTACAACTAGCAAATTGGCATTTAACCTACTAGCTAGCTCAACACATTCCTGCACGAACTTCACTGATGCCCGTCTTATGCCTTCCTTAAGGCTAGACAGATTTGTATCGAATAAGGGACCATGAAGGATGATGGCGAGACCGTAGGCGTCCGCAAGTTGTCTGACTTCATTGACACGTTTCCGGTCCATCTCAGAAGGTGTATAGGGATGTTCGGTCTGAATCTCAACATAGCTCATACCTAGGTCGCTACACATACTAAGGAACTGATCGAAGGGTATGTAACAGCTGCAGAAAACCTGTACAAAGCTGGACATCTCTTAGATGAATAGCGAATCGAAGACCCTTTTTTGTAGGTGTTAATATACTCCAGAGAGGGACCTGTACGTGTAGTGTCAGTCCAGGACGAGAACCAAGTCCAAGGATGACTCTACCGTCACCGTCAGTTGGCCGGGGACGTAAAATGCCCGTGGAGAGGACGTAAGACTTTCAGTTAATTCTTCAGAATTAACAAAAAGCAACCTCGATGA
>DAOVDG010000098.1 GCA_030669595.1 Candidatus Thorarchaeota archaeon | reverse complement strand
CACGTATTGCATCAGGTGGAATTGCTGGTCGAGGGGCCCGCGGATTATTGAGTTAATTAGAGGTACTGCATAGGGGTCGTCTGTTTCAATGAGCGCGAGCACCTCTAAGTTCTTGATTAGTGCCTCGGGTTTGTAGACAACCGCCTCGAACAGACCGAAGTTGTCAATCATCACGATGATGACAGATTTCGGGTTGAATAGTTTTACAATCTCCTCATTGGCGGGGGGCATGCTTGGAGGAACCTCAAGACGAAGTAGCCGCAGAATCGTGGATGGAAATTGTTCAGCAGTGATTCGGAGTTGTGGAAATGAGATTGTGAGAACCTCCAGTGTGCTCCGGTGACATCGTTGATAGAGTTATCGTATCTGTGTGAATGAGCCAGCATATTTCCGCTTGAACCTGTTACTTCATGAATTTTGAGTTCATTCAAAAAGCTTCATTATGTATCGTGGTACGAAACATTACGAGTCAAAGTCCATGGGTATCAAGGATATAGTCTACAACAGTAACGTCAAGTTCATACTCTCTGGCGGGAAGGGTGGCGTTGGAAAGACCAGCTGCGCCGGTGCAATGGCAATTCTGTCAGCCAAACATGGCTACAGAACTCTAGTTCTCTCAACGGACCCAGCCCACAGCCTTAGTGATAGTTTTGACCAGAACCTGAGTGGCGGCGATGAAGTGTCAATTGAAGGCGTGGACAATCTCTGGGGATTGGAGATCAACACCGAGAAGGGAATGGCTGAATTTCAGAATGTAATGGGATCAGGTGCGATGGGATCCGAAGGAGCCATGGCCGCACAGTTAATGGGCGACATGGGGGGCATGGCCCCGCCAGGCTCTGACGAAGCTATGGCTTTTGGGAAAATGTTGGAATACTTGGAAGACAGTTCCTACGACCGGGTCATATTCGACACTGCCCCCACCGGGCATACTCTAAAGCTGTTAGAGCTGCCAGACCTTCTTGACAGCTGGATGGGAAAGCTACTAACAATGCGACAAAGAATGAGCTCAATGATTGCGGGTTTCAAGGGCATGTTCGGAGGAGCTGGACAAGAAGATAATTCTTGGCAGATGATGCAGCTGATGAAGGACAAGATACGAGCCGCACGAATCGAGCTGTCCGATCCTGAGCTGACGCAGTTTGTGGTAGTCCTAATACCTGAAGCGATGGCAGTCTTTGAAACCCAACGACTTATGCATAGCTTGGACAAATGGAAAATACCTGTCAGTAATATTGTGGTGAATCATCTTGTGCCACCGAATTCAACGTGCAAGTTTTGCAATACACGACGGCAAATGCAGCAGGCAAACCTCAAGGATATCAGAGACCTGTACTCTGACCTGAGCTTGACGGTGGTTCCGCTCTTTGAGGGAGAAATAAGAGGGATTGAGGGTCTAGAAAAGCTAGGGAAAATTCTCATAGGTGAAACGGAGGAGTAGGTATTGAGATACGCTCTAAAGAGAAAAATTGTGTCTGTCCTTTTTGTGATCTTATTCTTGGCTTCGATCGTAGTAGCTGCGTTCCTAGTATACAAGCCATAGAACATCGTGAAAGAAAAAGGAAGACGAACTAGACGCCCTTAACTCGCTTAACAACGGGAGGGCGAACCTTGTACAGAATTCGTCCACCACAGTAGGGGCACTTCACGCCGGGCAGGGTCTTCAGTCCTTCGGGCGTAACCTCATGCTTACAGGAAAAGCAAGTGTAGACCATACTAGAGCACCAGCCGGAGTCACTTGAAGTTGACAATAAGAAGTTTTGCCTTGGACAACGGGCAAGTCGTCGCCCTAAACAACCACTCCGCCAAGAAGACCAGCACTCAACACTTCTATCACTTTTACATTTACAATGGCTCCGGGAGAATATCCGCCACGAACTGTCATGAGTGGCCCGTCACCCAGAGGATAGACCATTGTATAACCGTGGCGGCTCCATGATGGTTCGGCAGCAATCCCCCGTATCACTCTACCAACGTAGGTTTCTTTCTTGCGACGATTGATGTGATTTGCTGCCTTTCGCAGTCGCTCGCCTCCAGGGTCACGCATGTCAGGTTCTTGGAACTCTTCAAAGGCTGACCCCGGCAGGGCACGGAACCCATACATTATGATTCGAGCGGCACCTGCTTCGTCTAGTTGGCGCATTAGTTTGACCGACTCTTCCACCGTGGCCAAGCTCTCGCCAGGAAGGCCGTAAATGAAGTAGACGTAGGGAGACATTCCATGTGCCTTTGCGATTCTTACGGCTCTCACAACATCTTGAGGACTACCACACTTGCCTATCTGGCGCATATGCTGTTCGGAGCCAGTTTCAATGCCAATATTGGGTGCTGTGTCACGGAGGTGCTTTGAGAAAACGTCTGCAACTTCATCCGTAAACAAACACGCCTTTAGATTCTCAATGGATAGATGAGCTGTTCCCTCGGACAGTTGAGGGAGTGATGTGAGTTCCTTTAGCAGCTTGGTTAATGCTTCGAGATTGGCGGGAGGGTGGCATGGATCAGTGAGTGGTTCGTTCCCGCGCATGTAGTCCAAGAAGCCCGGAGCCTCCAGTACAACTCTGTGAACTCCTAAGTCTAGGAGCTCTTTTACCTCGTTGACAATGGACTGCTGAAACCGACTTCTTGGAGACCCCCACACGGCAGGCACGCTGCAGAAACCACAACCAGGGGGAATGTTCTCGGGACAATCCAGTCGTTTGTGCGGGTCAGGAGAGTCACAGTTGTTGCAGTCGGAACACTTTCGACCATCCGGCAGAGTGAGAGATGTCCGCTTGAAGTTAGAACACCCGCGAATTACTTCTACGTAAACCCGGCTGGCTTGATATGCTGAGTAGTCTACAATCCTGACACGAGACGGCTGATACCGAGTGGAAACATCAGCGGCGGAAAGAAGCTTGCGGGGTTCTGTAACAATTGGAGAATCGCCATTTAAGTAACCAATCCCAGCAATCGGGGCTAGGTCAATGTGCTCCTCAAGAAAATCAGTGAGAAGCAGCTCATCAAGGGTTGCCTCGCCCTCCCCTATCACAAGTACATCAGGCCGGACCGCCCTTAGAACATCATGAGGACTCGATGCAATTGGTCCTCCGACGATGATTCTCCCACTGGGGCGTGTCCGACGCCACTGTGTGGCAATACTCCGAGCAACTGACAGGTCCATCGTCATCGCGCTAATAGCTAGATGTTCAAACCCCCGAGTTCGACCTTTTGTAAGCAGAATATCCTCAGCTCTCTTGATTCTGCAGGGAACTCCATGATTCTCCAGTACACCAGCCACTGTACGTGGGCCACATCCAATCGAGTCGCGTGAACTTCCGCGACGACCTGACCCAACACTCAATGCATCTACTATCAAGACTTGCTCAGACATGGGTACGAAAGCATTGTGACTGTGTTCTTTACTCTTTTCAGCTTGGAAAAAGCGGCTCATGATTCACGTATCCGAAAGCACTTATATGTCAGATTCGACTTAGAGAGCTCTGCGTAAAGCTACAGCAATGAATTAGGAGTAACTGATTTAGTGAGCGATGAAGGAGGCATTTGTCCGAACTGTGGACTTCCCACCGACTTGTGTGTTTGTGAAACGATAGCACAGGAAGAAGCAAGAATCACTGTGACCATCGAGCGTCGCAAGTGGGGAAGGCTTACCACCGTAGTATCTGGCTTTGATAAGACCATTGACATTGGTGACATGGCGACCAAACTGAAGAGCAAACTGGCGTGCGGGGGAGCTGCCAAGCGTGGGCATGTCGAACTTCAGGGTGATCATCGTGGGGTCATAACTGGAGTATTGGGAAAGCTTGGCTTCCCCGAAGAGATGGTTGTTGTCGATTGGACTTTCCAGAGGAGAGGCCGGAGATAGGCCTTATGGCGACTAGTGGTCGCTTGTGGGTAGCAAACAGCTGCTGCAAAGTTGGACATACCTAGACAAGTCTATTGTGGGCGTTGTATAGACCAATACGACATTGATCTCTGAGGAATATGACACACCAGTGAAGTCCCCTGACGGAGCAGTCCAGTGCCGCTTTGTGGATGTACTAGACTTCGGTGTCCAGCTTACAATGAACGATTAGTAGTCAGATGCAAGCTTAATCAGGGAGATCCATCCCGTCTTGTATGAGCGCAATCACACAGAGTCGAGCGTGTTGATTTTGAGCTTTGCTACAATCTCCTTGTATCTATTGCGAACAGTGACCTCTGTGACACGAGCAACCTCAGCAATCTCACGCTGCGTTCGACGATCGTCAAGCATGATTGACGCAACATAGATTGCAGCTGCTGCCAGACCCAGCGGGTCACGTCCAATCGTGAGACCTATGGCTCGGCTTTGATTCAGAATCTCGACAGTTCTCAATTGAACAGGGCTTGAGAGCCCTAGCTCCGAAGCGAAGCGAGATATGTAGTGTACAGGACTGCTCAGTGGGATTCTTAGATTCAGACTACGAAGAAGCAACCGGTAGCATTGACCAAGCTTCTTCTTGTTAACACGGGATGCATCCGCGACTTCATCCAATGGACGAGGTTTAATCCGAATCCTGCAGGCTGCATAAATGCAAGCTGCTACCATAGCCTCAATCGATCTACCGCGTACCAATTTCCTCATGATTGACTTGCGATAAAGGAGTGCCGCAAGTTCTCTAATTGGTCCAGGAAGCCCAAGCTGGGATGATAGCCGTTCCAGCTCCGACATAGCTTGCGCAAGATTGCGGTCCATCGAACTGTGAACACGAGACCGAATCTGCCACTTCCTAAGGCGGTATATCTCAGATCTTCGTGAAGGGGTAAGCTTGCGTCCAGAAATGTCTCTATCCCGCCAGTCAATGACTGTGGATAGCCCTTTGTCATGGACAGTGTATCTCATAGGTGCACCAACACGACTACGCGCATCGCCTTCCTCAGAGCTGAATGCCCTCCATTCGGCACCGGTATCGATACGATGATCTGAGAGGACAAGACCGCATCCTCCACAGACGCGTTCCCCTCGCGCGATATCCTCAACGACTGCGCTGGACCCGCACTCAGGACATGCATGACTCTCGACATCACTCCCTGCTGATTTGCCATTGCCTGAGATAGCTCCACGCGAGTTCTCCAATTCGACGCCTCCACTGGACTGACGAGGGGGAAAAGACGTGCCAGATATCACTGGACATGTTTATGTTGCCGTGACAGTCTCCCTAACCTAGAAAACATGTATCAAAAGAGTCTTTTAACGTTTTAGCCCAAGGGAAATTTCACACCTTGTGGGCACTAAAGCGCCCAAAAGGCCAATCGTGATGCAAGAAACACTAGGTCGTCCGCTCATGTCCGTTTTCTGTGATTATCACCGTGTGTTCATGCTGGGACACTAGCTCGCCCTTCTCCTCAGCAAGTATATAGTGGGAAATAAGAGCACCTTTCTGCAAAAGCTCTCGAATGGCCATTTTGAGCGTAGCATGTTTCATTTTCTCAGCTAGCCAACGTTCGGCAAATGGAAACTCCTTGTACTCCCTTCTGGCAATTGAGAGAAGCTGTTTCGTTCCTCTGAATCGAACAGGGACTCTGACTGGCAAAAGCTGATAGATTACAGGGTTGGGGAGATCAGATACATTCCCCGAACCCGTACTAGCGAAGGTTTCAACGGCGTAGACCTCACCTTCTTCCACCTTCACTTCAGACTTACCTGAAACGCATGGTATATGCTTCTCTGAATGTAGCTCGTACTCCTGCAGCTGATGACCGCTGAGCTGTTTGATAGGCTCAAAGCCAGCGCTCTTGATTGTGTCTTCGATAAGGGCACCGATAGTGTTCAGTTTGGCCCCTGGCCGCATCATCCTGATGGCAATATTCGTAGCATCCACCGATGCCTTCACCAAGCTCTCATGCTCGGGATTCAACGCGATAGTGAATGCAGTATCTGAAATGCAACCGTCTATGTGGGCTCCACAGTCAACTGTCACAAGGTCACCATCTTCAATCACAGTTTCGTCATTAAGGGGAGACGTGTAGTGTGCAGCAATATTGTTGAGTGCCACATTGCACGGAAACGCAATACCGGATGCATTCTCAAGGATATGCTTCTCGACAGATTCAACTATGTCAATTACCTTGGTTCCTGGCTTCACCATGGGACGAGCAATACCGAGCGCCGCCTTGGCTATGACACCTGCCTGTCGCCATTTCGCCCATTCATCTTCAGTCTCGTCGCTATCATTCTTTGCAGCTGGTTTTTCATCTGACACCATATTCACCATGCTTGATTACAGTTTGAGAAAAAAATCAAGAACCATAAAAAATTGCTGGAACAGCGATTCTACAATATTTGCTCGATGCGCCTAGCTATTCTAGTCATCATGAAAAACATGTATCCTATGTTGGCCCGCTTGTTAGTCAGAACCGCAAGTATGGCATTCTCACCGGCATCGCAGATGATTATGTATCCATTATCGCCTTCAACAAGCATCCTGATGAATGGACCGCGCTTCAGTTGTTTGAAGACTTTCCTGGTTTCCATTTGGATCTGCATGGATCGCCCGGCAATGATATCCTCGTCAGGGACAACATCAGATTCTACGCTCTCAGGAAAGTAAGAACAAATTGTGAGACCCTGTGACCTTGAAATGATGATGCTTGCTTGCACGTTGTTTTGAGATGCACGACTGAGGTCTAGCAGCATTGCTTTCAACAACTCAGTCTTGCTGGACAATGGTGTTCATCCTCCGTGGACGTGCTTCAGTTCCTGAAACCATGACAACTATTTAAACATGACCAGCACAAATACCTCTCGCCGTACCTTAGACCCGCTTCGCGCCAGCCCTTTTCAGGGCCTTCACGATATTCTTGAGACCTGCACCCTTGTCTTCCAAGACGTTCTTTTCGAGATAGGTGCCCTGAACGACAATTGACGCACCGGCATTGATGGCATTAGTAACAGACTTGGCATCATTGAAGCCCCCACCAACAATTAGAGGAATGTCCACATACTGAGAAACAGTAGTGATCATCTCTGGGGGAACTCCGTTACCCTCGGCGCCGCTGCCAGCTTCAAGATAGACTAACTTGAAGCCGAGAAGCTCAGCTGCCAGTGCGTACATCAGGGCAATCTTTGGTTTCTCCCGCGGAAACACCTTGGCATCTCCAACCCAAGCCGCAGTCTTCCCGGGTGCTACCAAGAGATAAGCCATTGGGATCGCTTCAATCCCGATGATTTTCACGTTAGCTGCAGCCAATGCTTGCGCGCCGATAATCCAGTACGGGTTGGTACTATTCAGAAGGCTCATGAAGTACATCGCATCGGCGTGTTTTGATACGCCCGTAAGGTTACCTGGGAAGAGTATCGTGGGTATGTCCACAGTCTCCGTGATTGCCTTCACGGATTCGTCGATGATGCCAAATGCAGTGCTGCCACCGATCATGATAGCATCCGAACCGGCTGCCTCAGCAAGTCTTGCCATTTCTACGACTGTTTCGGTTGTCATCTTGAGAGGATCAGGATCCAGCAAGGACATGTGCAAGGCACCCTCACGCTCGAGCTTGTCTGTGATATAGCTCCAAACCTTACCAATCATTTTGATTCCTCCAAGAGGTAACCGGTTGGCGTCGAACCTTACTTTTTATCGTTTTGGTGAATACGACCGACTATGTCGTGACCATATAATCCAGATAACCCATTTCTTACATTTCATGTGAGTGACACTCAACTATAAGAAACTCCTGTGTTCCACCCGTCCCCTGCCAGATGTCACCATCCTCCATTCTCCAACGGAGTCTGGAGTCAGCAGGGGCTTTGTCTGTCATCATCGAGATGGGATCCCTCCTACAGACCTAGCTTCCTTCTCCTGTCTTGATGCGGGCATATCACTTCCAGCGACAGAAAAGGTCTTCACAGTTCTTGCCACGGCGGGGTCATTATCACCCATCCCAGATTCATCACTGAA
>DAOVDG010000021.1 GCA_030669595.1 Candidatus Thorarchaeota archaeon | reverse complement strand
ATCCTCGAAGTTGTAGCCCCCCTCAAGTAGTCCGTATCTGCGGCCTTCGCATCGTTCTGCAGCGAATTCGTGCATCAAGCACCCAATTCGATTGAGATTGACTGAATCTTCCATGAACCTGCCTGTCTTGAAATGGTGGCGCACTGATTCCTTGGCCTGAACAAGACCTAACTAGTCGAAGAAAGCATCCCATTCCGGACGAGCCGCAAGCCCTTCGTGCTTGAGATCGTCCATAATCTGGGCTACCTTCCTAGGTCGACCAGCCATCCACCTGACGACTGAGTCTAGCTTGCGCGGATGGTCCGGGGGTGCTAGCAATGCCAGTCTAATCAAGTCTTTAACCGAGGCTACCCTTGCAGTCCACTCCACACTCACCCGGTCCGATTTCAAGCTATGCTTGATTTGCGCTGGACGAAGCACAATACCAACGCCGAGCCTTTCAACAACCTGCTTCTCATCTTCAATTAGACGGCAAGGGTTGCCTAGGACCTTGTCATATAGCACTCTTGCTCCGCTTGAATAACTGGTTCTACTATCCTTCATCATTTGGTCAATCCTTCCCCACGACAACGAATGTGTCACGTAATTCCTCTGGTCACCCTGGACTTGAGTGACCTTTCGTCGCCCGTATTTCAGAAGGAACTCTCTCACTTCGCGTTGATTATCTGCTAGCTCAATGGTGCGCGACCAAGATGCTGTGGTATTTGCGAAGTTGCCATCTTCTGGAAAGAGCTGTTCTGTGTAATTTCGACACACCTCGAATGAACCAAGTCTGATTTCTTTAGGCAGACCTCGATTATCTCTGGACTTGTCACCCTGAAGGAAGCCCCAGAATCTGAAGACATCCGCCATGACTTTCGGGAACCGTAACTGCGTCGCTCTTGTTGCATCGTCGGCTCTCCAGATGTCAACATCACCAAATTTCCGGAAATGATGTTCAACCCTCTCCAATCGTCTGCGGTCACGTTCGTAGTATGAAGCGCCCCCATCAGAGATACTACCATCGCTGTTCATGATAGCCCCCATCATAGCTCGCAAGTTGTCTACTTCCGGGAATTTTGGGTTGGCAATACAGCCACTCACCTGTCCTGTTCCACTTACCTTGCTGATTTGATGTTTGATGTCTTTGAGTGTCATGCCAACCGAGTCAAGCAAGAAATGCAGGCTTTCTCCATTGAGATAGGGTAGGTTAGGTTTCAAGTCACTGTTCTCACCAGTCTTGGGGTTGATTCTCCCTGTGTAGTCTGACATCTGCCGAATTAATTTGGAGAGCTGATCATTATTCTCAATTGCAAGAGAATGTCGACCAGATTCCACAATTCCCCTCTTTGCCTTATACGTTCTGAAATGAAAGTGGTGATGAGCATGTGCATTCAACCAGTTGTTTCTGCTTGAGTCACGAACCCTAAGATACAGTCTATCACCAAGAGTAGCCACCTTCAGATATCTGCAGGAATTCTCCGGAAATTCAATCTGATCATTCACGAGCTGCTCAATCTTCTCGCAGCTTGCTTTGACTGATTCAAGGTATCTGGGAAACCGACTGAAATCAACTTGATGAACTCCTGTTGGCTCCAATTCAGGATTGACACGAACCATGGATGCAATCAGTCTACATACCTCCTCAAGTGTGAAATTCTCTCCAGCAGCCAACTGCTTCACGATTTCATTCCCATGAGGAGGAGTAAACGCCTGACTGCTCACATCTCTGACCTGAGCTGATGAATCCCGCCTAGTGTCTTTCCCATTCTGACCAGTTAGCTTTTCAATCTTTGAGATGAGTCTGGGTTTGTATTTTCCCGAGTAGTAGTTCTTCACACTGCTCACCGAGATGTCGTACTCATCAGCCAGCTTCCTGTACAGGTCTTCATTCCCGACCTGCGGAAGCTCTTCTCTTTGTCTTCTTCGCATTATTTCGATATAGGTCAATGAACGACGATACTGTTCAGAAAAACGGGAATCCTGTTTGAGTTCTGGGAACTTTTTCAGTGCTCTGTCGATATCTTCTGCAGAGGTTGAACCGTTGGTTTCTCCAACATCCACACACGCCATATCGTGGTGGACATTCACAGGTCCAACCATCTGCGACTCGCGAAAGCTCTTCTCAAACCTTTCCATAGTTCTTCGGTGACGAGAATCCTCATCATCAAGTTTGGCTAGCTTCTTAACCAGCTTGGGCTGATAACGCTCCGTATACCACTGCTGAATGGTCGTGAATGGAATTCCGTGCTCTTCTGATAGTTGCTTATAGAGCTCTTTGGAGCCTTTTACACAAAGCTCTTCACTATTCTTACGTTCCATTATGTCGAAGTAGGCTGCAGCATAGGCATACGATTTCTTAAAACTCGCATAGTTCCTTAAGTGTGGGTGACGTTCAAGTGCTTTGTCAACATCTTCTATCGACCCAATCCGACGGATACTCTCTGCAGACTCTTTGGCCCCTCGAACTTCAGGTTCGTACGTTTTGGCATTTCTTTCCTTTTCTACTGGCGTCGAGTCAGTGAATCGAGGGGACCAAGGCGACTTTTTCCTTGCCTTTTTTGATTCGTGTCTGGGCTTTCCCAACTCCCTCATTCTGCCCTTTTGACTGCCATCTTCTCCAAGGGATTTGCTGCTGTTATTGTTCTTCTCTAAGGAACTCGTGTGTTTCCTATAATCTGTAGAATCTCTCAGCTCGTCAACTTGTTTCTTGTGTTCAGTGCGCCTCTCTGCCGCAACCCGCTTAGATTCCAAATGACTCTCAAAGCCCCGACCAGCTTTGGCAATGTGCCGTGAGCCACCTCTGAGGGTCGCTGATTCGGATTCTCCACTTCGACTAGATGTCCTTGCTATTGTCGCTATCTGAGCCCTATCTTCAGCTATTTTCTTATCAAGCCAATCCTTGTGGTTTCTCTGGAGCATCCCAGCTATGTCATGAACGTCTGGCTCTATGAATGGCTTACCCTTGAGTTGCATCTGATGGGGCAAATGTCTAGCCATTGAGGGTTGGATTCGGTTGGCAACCTGAAATGCCTTGAGTTTTCTCTCGACATCTCTCTTGCATTCATTCAATGAGTCATGCTTCGGCGTGTTGTCACTTGGTGCGAAACTGCGTCTACGGGGCAAGCACATCCCCTCCGTCCAATCTTATCAGCTTTAACGATGAATCCTGAAATATCACGATTAGTTCCGCAATCAAGTCCCAGCTAGGTAATTGGCTTGGCGGGCCATAGGATGCACATGCGAAATCCAGTAACTGCCATCCAAGCTCATGAGGCAGCAAATCCATGTAATCAAGATGAGTGATGAAGTAAGCGAGAAGCCCCCCCAACCAATAGGGGGATGATTCCTTTCCAGTACTCTGAATTGCTCCGGCGTGGAACCCTATGAAGTCACCGTCTTGAACTACATCATCTAACAGGATTGCGGTGGAAACTGCAATCATATCGGCCCTCTCCAAGTATGACCTAGGAATCTCGGTGATCTCGATGATGCGGGTAACGGTGCTCGTGGTGCTAGTCAATGGCAGTATCCCAATCTGAAGTATAGATAGTCCCTAAAGAGCACCACAGAAGTTGATTGTTGGATTACTCAGACTCTTTGGCAGTACCCGAAATGGCCGTTCGACATTCAGACCCCCCGAAGACCTTCACAAAAAGCTAGAATGTTCTTGCCGAGATCCTCGTGGTTGTAGCCTCCTTCCAACAGACCATATCGACGATTTTCGCAGTGTTCCTCAGCGAATTCAAACATCAGGCGCCCGATTTCATGAAATGCCTGCGTTGTCAGATTGCCACCCCAACCTCGTTCATATTGGTCAAACCCCGCCGATGCAGCGATGATGTCCACATCAGGATGTTTCTTCAGAGCATCCTGAACATCAGCTAGATATGCATCATCGCCTTGGCCCTTGGGGTTATGAATGATGAACTGCTTGTCATGTCCAAGAATATCGATTGTGCCATCGCCCACGTGCAAGTCGAAGTCGAGTACGAATGCGAACTCGATTAATCCATTGGTGCGAAGTGCTAGAAGCGATAAGGCCAGATTTGAATAATAGCAAAATCCCCAGTATGAGGAGTGAGAAGCATGATGCCCCGGAGGTCTTATGAGACCAAAAGCGGGTTCACCTTGAACCGCTATCTCCGCTGTCATGATTGCGCCTCCTGCGGCCAAGGTCGCTACCTGATACAGTAGGTCCTCCCTTGTTGAGTCATAGTCCGCCTTCACCCTCTTGATGTGACCCGGAGCATGAGCTCGATTGATCTCTTCTTCGGTCGCAGGCCTTGCCTCTACAAACTCGTAGTCTGGGTGTTTGCTCAGGATTTCCACAGAGGTCTCCAACCTTCCAGGGGCTCCTGCGGGTGTATGGTCATAGCTTTCTCTCATCAGAGGATGATACACTATCTTCATCTTGGCCATTCCTTTCTCGGATAGAAGATCATAGGCTTCTTCCTATCTATGAATGTACTCAGAGCGTGTTATAGCTTTTCAGCTACATCAGCTTGACTAAAAATGAAAAAAGAAGTTGCAGTGGGCAGCAGGCGGATGGCCTATTGCTCTCTGTTTCAAGATTAAGAGGGGGCGAACTACCACCTTAGCCAAAGAGACTGCCAAGTCCAGCAGTGAACTCTTCTTCCTTCTCTTCCTCTTCCTTCTTCCCTTTCTTCCCCTTCTTCTTACCCTTTGCAGCAGGTTCTGCAGCAGCCGCGGCTCCGGCCGCAGGAGCTGCAACCGCCATCGGCATTGCGGCACCTTTCAGTGCCTCATCGATATCGACATCCTTCAGAGCCGCCAGCAAGGCCTTGATCCTGTTCTTGTCAGGGTCAACACCTGCAGCAGTGAGAATGCCATCCATTGCCTTGGCAGTCATTTTCTTGCCCGCTTTGTGGAGCAGAAGTGCTGAGTATACATATTCCATGATTATTACCTCGTTGCTATTTTATCCGAACAGGCCTCCTAGACCTGCTACTGCTTCTTCTTCCTCTTCGGGTTCTTCCTCTGGCTTTTTCTTCTGCTCCGCCTCATCTGAGGCCGGTGCAGCTACTGCTGACGATGCAGCAGCGGTTTGGACCTGATTAAGCATTTCCGAAGGTATTGCTTCTGGATCTCTCTCGGCGAGCGCCGCAGCAAGTGCAAGCGCCTGCGAGTTGGCCTTGGCTAGGTAAACGTCGAGCATGTCTGGTGTGAAGAAACCAACCTCCAGAACCAAGCTCTTTGCCTCCATGTTAGCCTTGACTATGATTAACGGAATTGTGTCCGGCGTTGGAATTCCGGTATTGACAGAGAGGTTGACTGCGTACTGATGACCCAGAATGACCTCATTGAACAAGGATTCAATGTCAATGTCGAGACTCTCTGCTGTAAGCACGTTCCCGTCCGTATAGGCAGCGATTAGCTTGAGCTGAAGCTCCATTGCTTCAATCCCAAGTCTGCTCAGCATCTGTGCCATGGCGTTGGACACGACATCTCCTGCTTTCACAGCCACAGAGTCTTCAGTGATGTGGATAACACCAGTCTTCACTCGGGATGGAATCTTGAGAGCTGCAAGCTCACTAATGAACGGCCCGGGTGCCACGCCGGTATTCATTGCAGGAATGACTATGTCCTTGGGAGAAATTTGACCTCCCTTCGCTGGAGCTGCTGCCTTGTTATCACTGAGGAACTTGCTCAGAGCAAACGGGTCTTCATTGCTGAATATGAACGCAACCGGGCCGGTGACATGCTCGACCAACTTCTTTACGCCCTTTTTGTCAGACTTCTCCAACGCTCGAATCATCAGGGTGTTCCGCGCCATGTGTATAACCGCAGATCCTCTTAGGCTAGTCCTAATACCTTGGAGCTGTCTGGCACCTACACCCTCTATATTGACGAGCCCAATCATCGAGCTGCCATCGATTGATGACACTATCTTTTCCACTGCATCCAGTTTCCATTGGGGGAACTTACTTTTGTATACTGACACTTCTTTTCACCTCTAAATGGACACAGGCACTGGTGGTCCCATAGTAAGCTTCACCACGATAGAGCTCAGCTTCCCACGCAAATCCTTGCTTTCAACGAAGTTGAGGACAGTAATGACATTGTCTGCCACTTCTTTATCGCTCATCGTTTCATGGCCCACTTTGGCATGGATTGTCGGGGTGTTTTTCATCTTCAAACGGATTGTCCGCTGGAATTGTCCTACGACGGGACCAAGATCAGCCTGTGGCGGGAATGGCTTGGGCATCTTCCCTCTTGGACCGAGCGCCTGTCCTAAGTATCGGCCAACAAGCGGCATGGAATCAACGGAAGCAATGAAGAAATCATAGGTCTTGGCGAGCGATTTCCTCTCTTTCTTCTCCTCCCCAATCTTGGGAATATCCTCCTTGGATATTATGTGTTCTACTCCCGCCGCTTTTGCATTCTTTGCGAAATCACCATCGCCAAAGGCACATACCTTAGCTGGAGGAAAGAGAGCATTGGGCAAGACGAGTTCCTGATTGATTCTATTCTCAGGTTTTGACACGTCCAGCTCCTTCTTCCTGAAGCTGACTGCAATATCAAAGCTCTGCTTGAACTTGATCTTTCTCTTCTTTCCCTTTGACCTTGCCTCAGCAACTGAAGCTTCGATAGACTCGATGTTGAATGACATTGTCTATTCCTCCTTCAGCACGCCTTCGAGCTGGCTATCCCAAAGACCCTCTCGGACTTCCTGCTGGAACTCCTTGGGTGCCTTACCTTCCACGGTCACACCCATTGAAACACAGGTGCCTGAAACAATCATGACTGCATTCTTCACTGTCAACGCTGACAGGTGGTCTGCTTTTCCCTTGGCAATGGTCTTAATCTGGTCAATCGTAAGGTTACCAACTATGTTTGTATTTGGCTCATCTGAGCCCTTCTCTGCTCCGATTTCCTTTAGAATTAGGGCACTGGTAGGTGGAGTGCCAACCTCAACCTCGAACTGCTTCGTGTCTTGGTCAACGATTATTTTCACGGGTACCTTGAGTCCTGCAAAAGGTGCAGTCACCTCATTGATCTTGGTGACCACTTGGAAGATGTTCACTCCGGTCGGCCCCAGCGCGGGACCAATTGGAGGTCCACCTGAAGCTTTGCCGCCTTCTACCATGGCCTCAACAGTTATTTTCTGACTACTCAAATCCGTCACTTCTCCTGATGCAGTGCAATTGGCACATCATCACTGTACCGTTTGGGTCGACCTGCAGGACAAAATTAGCTTTACATCCCACAAGATCTACTGCATTCAATTTCAACTGTTTTCACCCCAGACACAGCGTCTATGCGCTCATGTCAGATTAAGGAGCAGACCTCCCCCATGGAGAATTGGTTTTAAGCATTGCGTTGGGTCGCCCGTGCATTTGACCAGTCAGGTTGTTGACTTGTGCTTTCAAGCCGAATCCGGTTGATGCGCCCAGAAAGAGTCGTCATCGAGCTCATCTTTCTTATCCTTGGACTCATCAGTCCCGTCACCTTCTTTCGGTTCCTCTCTATGCGCCTTCTCGACAATCTTCGCGAAGTCAGCGTGCACACGAATGGGAATGGTGTGTGGACTATCCAGCAGCTCTAGTATGAGCTCTTCCTTGGCTCCGTCTACTCGAGCAACGCGTGCTCTTTCTCCCTTGAATGGGCCTGAGATAATTTCGACCACATCGCTTATCATGATGCCTTCAGCCGCAGGCTTTGGCTTCAGCCACTTGTCAATTTCCTCAAAGCTCACCTTTCCGCTGACTCTACCGCGCACATGCGGCACTCCGGAGATGGCCAACTCAACGTCCCTGAACTCCAGCGTTTCCAAGAATACATAACCCCGGAGAGTTTCGGGAACCAGTATCGCCTTGACACGGCCAAGCAATTGATTCTTAGAGATTAGTTTGGGATCTCCTTTCTTCTTTTTCGCTTTCTTGCAGCCCTTCATATGCTTCTTAGTGCTCTTGTCTGACGCAAACTGCTCCGAGCAGAATGGACACTCCCATATGTCAGTTTCACCAACCACTGCTGTGGTGATGAGGTCAGCTACTGACCTCTCCTGTGAAATCGTTGTCCGCACTGCATATATGCTGGTTCTTGACTGCAACTAAATGCCTCCGCTAAGCACGAAACGCTTGTGTCTAGTAGCTTGGCCGAAACTACTATTGCCAGGTATAAGTGAGTACTGTCATCAGGTATTGTATCCCAAAGCTAAGCATTCCTACGAGGAACATTGCAAGCACACTAATCTTCGCACTCATCCATAATTCCTTTCTGGATGGTTTTGTGGCCAGTTTCAGTATCCGTCTGCCATCGCTGATGAAGCTGCCAATACCCATGTGGTTTCACTTCCCTGAAAAAAACCGCCTTAGCAGTTTCTGAAATCGACTGCAAGCAGTCTATGTACACTTTTAACACTTGCTGAGTGTATCTGCTGTCCGACTAGCTCAAGCGAGGTATTCCGAGGTCCGTCTTGAGATCATCTGCGAGAGGTGTGACCGGTGTTGTTTCAGAGTCAAACACATAGGGGGAGTTCACGCCTGAGGCAATAATCGTTACTCGGATTCTGTCCTCCAGCTCTGGCACAATAAGTGCTCCCCATATGACCTCTGCGCCCGGATTGACCTGTTCTGTGACGAGCTCTACTACCCTCTTGGCCTCGACAAGCTGCATATCCGTGCTCCCACTCACATTGACTAGTATGTTCCTTGCATTGTCTATTGACACATCAATCAGTGGGTTCCTCAGAGCATTATACACTGCTTCTTCGGCTCGTTCCTCTCCTTGGCCTTCACCGAGCGCAATCAGTGAAACTCCACCGTTCTTCATCGTCGTCCGAACATCTGCGAAATCAAGATTCACCAGCCCCGGCTTCGAGATCAACTCTGCAATTCCTTTGACTGCTCGGACCAGAACTTCGTCCGCCACCATGAAGGCTTCTGGCATCGAGAGATCAGGAGCAATCTCTAAGAGCTTCTCATTGGGAATTGCTATCAGCGTATCCACGTGCTCCATCAGTGCGTTGAGCCCTCTGGTAGCGTTCATCTTCCTTGTTTTGCCCTCCACCTCAAAGGGAAGGCACACTATGGCCACAGTCAATGCGCCGTTCTCTCTAGCAGCCTTTGCTATGATTGGTGCCGCACCGGTACCTGTACCTCCACCCATCCCAGCGGTAATGAAGACAAGGTCCCCTCTTACGACATCTTTGACTGTTTCGTACGATTCAACTGCAGCACCCTCACCTACATCAGGATCATTACCTGCTCCCAGACCTCCACAGGTGTCCCTACCAAGGAGCAGCTTATGATGCGAGTTACAGAAATAGAGGTCTTGTGCATCCGTGTTTGCCGCAAGGGTCTCAGCCCCCTCTACTCCAACATCCATCAAGCGGGTCACGGCATTATTACCGGCTCCACCTACCCCCACAACCAAGATTCTGGCACTAACTTCCTCGAGAATAGCTGCTATCTCTTCATCTGAAGTAGTATTTCTCGGGGTTCGTTTCGCCGCTCTGCTAACTTGCGCCTTACGTCCTGCGTTTGATGACTTCAGGACCTCTTCTAAGATGGGATGCATGATTCACTAACACCTGCAATTCGCTGTTATTACGGGCGTATTATGTACACAAAAAGGAGAATACTACGCCGGTAATACTCAGTTGCGTCGATACCGTCTCTTCCCCTTGCCTTTCCTAAAAGAGCGAAGAATAGGCTCAATAGAGACCCCATGCTTAGCCAGAAGATTCGCAGTCTCATCCAATGTGGGTCCAGTCTGAGCCCCACTTTTCGTTATTTCAAGTGCAGCTACTGCATTCGCGAAATGAAGCGCCTGCGCTATTCTCTCTGATCGAGTCCATGCCGTTAGAAATCCGGCAGCAAAAGCGTCACCCGCGCCAACGGTATCTACTACTGGCACCTCAAATATGTCTGATGTGTGATACTCAAATCCATCAGTCGCTATTGCACCCTTGCTCCCGGTTTTCACTATGACTATGCCCGGAAATCCCTTCGCAAAGGCCTTGAGCGCCTTCTCTGACAGACCGATTTTGAAGTACTTCTTCAGTTCGTACTGGTTCACAAAGAGCAGGTCAGTCCCAGGTAGTATCTTGGAGAAGTCCACAGTATCTGCAGCATGGCCCGGGTCAATCGAAAAAATCATTCCATTGGTTGAGGCGATCTCTAACGCCCTGCTAGTCATCATTGGGAAGCCGCCAGCCACATGAACGCTACTGGCACGTGCAACGTATTCCTCATCAAGTACATGTTTCTCAAGGAAGCGGTTTGCCCCAGGGTTGGCCACCACTATGTTTCCATCCGTCGGATGGCGCGCCATAAAGAAGAGCCCCGTCGCCTGCTTGCCCAGCACCAGTACATTACTCGTATCTACGCCAAACTTTGACAGTTGTTTCAGAACCATCTCGCCGTAGATATCATCACCAATACAGCTCACTAGCCCCGTCTTCACACCCAGCAGTGATGACTCCACTGCGAAGTTTGCAGCAGAGCCACCAAATGAGATATGTCCTTTGTCTGATACAACATGCTGAACGCGACCAGGAAGCGTGTCAACATACATGACCATGTCAATGTTTATTCTGCCAATGGCAATGATTTCGTTGACCAACCGCTCCGCCTCTTATACGATGAGTGCAAGTATCGCCTTTTGCGCATGCAAACGGTTCTCTGCTTGATCGAAGACAACTGAATGTGGTCCATCCATGACCTCTGAAGTAAGTTCCTCATCTCGATGCGCAGGCAAGCAATGCATTACAATGACATCGGATTTCGCCTTTCCAACCAGTCCCTTGTTCACTTGGAATTGCATCAGCGCACTCTCCTTCTCCTTTGACTTCTCCTGGCCCATCGAGAAGAACGTGTCTGTGTAGATGATGTCCGCATTTTTCACGGCCTCAGCGAGAGTGTTCACAACCTCAAGTGTCGTGCCGTGCTTCTTGCTGAGTCTATCCGCTCTCTTCATGATCTCCTCGGTCGGTGTGTAGCCCTTGGGCGATCCAATTGTAACATCCATGCCCATCATCGTGCAGCCCTGCATAATCGAGTTACTGACATTGTTCGAATCTCCGACGTAGGTAATTTTGAGGCCTTCAAGACCTCCTTTGTGTTCCTCTATAGTCAACATGTCTGCCATAATCTGGCAGGGATGCAGAAAGTCTGAAAGCCCGTTTATCACAGGCACAGTAGCATATTTGGCTAGGTCAACAACCTCACTATGAGCAAACACCCTCGCCATAATCACATCACAGTATCTGCTGAGAACTTGGGCTGTGTCACCTATTGTTTCACCCCGCCCGAGCTGTGTTCCACTGGGCTGAAGAAAGAGCGCATGTCCACCCAGTTGAGTCATTCCTACCTCAAAAGAAACCCGAGTCCTTGTTGAGGACTTCATGAATATCATTGCCAGGGACTTGCCCTTTAGGATATCATGTGGTTTTCCTTTCTTCTGTTTCTGCTTGAGATCATGAGCGGTATCCAGTATTTTGCGGAGTTCCTGTGTTTCAAAGTCTGACAAGTCTATGAGATGTCTGCCCTTTAGGGCCAATCTGACCACCTCTGGTTGTTATATACAAACGCGAGCGACATCAGAAGCCCTCAGTAATAAAACTGTCCACTCAGTCACTTCTCTGACATGAGCCTTTGTGCAAGCCACTCGGGATCAAATCGATGCAAGTCCTCATAGCCTTGGCCTATGCCCACGTAAACAATGGGCCGCCCAGTAACGAATGCAACTGAGAGGGCGGCGCCTCCTGATGGATCCGCATCAACCTTGGTGAGAATCGCTCCATCGATACCAATTGCATCATTGAACTCCTTCGCTTGAGACAATGCATCGTTCCCTGCTAATGCGTCTCCCACGAAGATCTTGAGATCAGGCTCTGCAACGCGTGCCATCTTCTTCATCTCTTCTAAGAGATTCTTGTTGCTCTGCATCCTCCCCGCCGAGTCAATGAGTACAACATCAATGTGTCTGGCCTTTGCGTGGGCAATTGCATCATATGCGACTGCCGCAGCATCTGAACCATAGTCCTGCTTGATGACCCTAATCTCCAGTTTCTCAGCATGCTTCTCAAGCTGCTCAATGCTTCCAGCCCGGAATGTATCTCCAGCAGCAATGACTACCGAGAACCCGTTCTTCTTGTAGAGGTGTGCCAGTTTCGCTAGTGTTGTTGTCTTCCCCGTTCCGTTGACACCTACAAAGAGAATTGTGGTCGTGTCACCTTCATCTCTCCTTCTCTTGGCGAATTCTAGAAGGTCTAGGGGATATTCGGGTGTAAGAACTTCGATTACTGAATCGTGCAATGCAGAACGGAAGAGCTTTGTAAGGTTCTCCAAGCGCCCAGTTCTGGAACCGAGCATTTTTTCTTTTGTGAGTTCACAAATATGTTCTGCTACTTCAACTGCTACATCATTCTGTATGAGGACCAGCTGTAGTTCCCATACTGCATCGGAGAGATTCTTGTCTGTAAGCTCTTTTGTAGTCGCCTTGGTCATAGCATTGTTAATGGCGCCACGGAGCTTATCAAACACTCCACTACTCCTCCTGCTTTTGTATCTCCGTGGCCAATTGCTGGAACTGTGTACCCAACTTTGATGACCAACCAAGTAGCTGCTGATATTCCTGAGCAAGGGAGTCATACTGCTTTTCTAGACTTGAAACAATGTCCTCAATACTCTTCTTGGCATCTGTCGCGTCCTGTTGTATGCTGATGCCTTTTCCGATGTGTCTGGTAACCTTCTTTGAGTCAACGAGCTTGGCGTGGACATAGATTTCACCACCCACGTTCATGAGCATCTCTTCTCCTCTCTTCTTCCCCCGCAACTCTTCCAGAACCAGCAAACCAACGTGGTAATTGTCAAGGTATGCCTTCACACGAATCATTTGCTGTCCCTTACGCTCTATGGTGGTGGAAGCCATCTGCTGTTCTGCATATACTCTCCGCAGAAGATTTTCCTGCTCCTCAGTCATCCAATCTCGCTCTCCACACCTAGGATTGTCCGCAACTCGAGACTAACTACTTCCTCAGGCTTTATCTCTATGACCTCGGAGATCTCGATGTTCCTTCTCTTAACTCTGTGGCGGCTGCCTAAATCAGAGAGTATGCGTTCTCTCGCATGCGACTCCTTCAGAGCTATCAGTTCCTTTGTGAATGTGAATGTTCTCTTGTTCTTCCTGTACTTTCCGACTGCTCGCCATACTTTTGTATCCATAACTAAGCACCTCTATTACACATATCCCAACACCTGTGAAATATGCGCGAGTTCGACACCTGTGGTGTCAGACCCGGCAATCATTCCATCGGTATTGGCTAGCACGCCAAGACGGGCATACGGGCTGCCTCTGTTCACTGTACCGACTTCGACGTGCACTCTTAACATCTCTGATATGCGTTCAATCTCCTCACTGGTCGCCATGGGGTGCACGACCGCTCCCTGACTTGTCACTACGGAGCTTACACCCACGATAGGAAGCCTGGCCACGGTGCCGGGGACTACCTCAACATCCAGAACATCAGAGATCTTCTTTATTGCCTTTGAATCGAAATCTGGGTGACATATGGCGCCGTTGTCATTTGCCAGTATGATGTTGCCTAGGGCAGTCATCTTGTTGTCCAGCCAGTCTACCGTTATGTCAACGCTCCGCTTGATCATAGCCAGCTCTTCATCCCTTGTTGTGTAAGGCAGAAGTAACCCGCTGCAGTTAGCAACAGACATCAATCCCACAACATCAAGGCTTGCTACTGTTGACTGAACTAACGGCACATTGAAGGCGCGTTCGAGGGTGTCGATGGATTTCTTGCTCATATGCGGAGATGTCAACGCAATCTCATTGGTTATGACAGCAAAGGCTCCGACATTCGGATCGCCCTCGAAATCCGTCCGGGCGATCAAACTGTGCTATCCCTCCGCAAGGTAGACTCGGACCAAATTATCTGAGTTCTTGGTGGCTCTAATCCTAATTCTTCTGGGTGGTTTCTGAATTCCTCGGGACCAGATTTGCTCGTTGACTTCACCCTGAATCACAATCTCTTCCGGCTTCATGTGCCTCTCTACGAACTTTCTGAGAATCCTTACTGCTCTGTTGGATCTGCGGAGTCTGCTACCAGTCCAGTACGCTCTGCGGAGTGGCACCGTGTAGATTCGTTCGTCGATGATTTCTTCCTCTGGGACTTCCTCTGCTGGAGCCTCCGCCTCCTCAGCAACCGTATCCTCGGCGTCCTCGACTTCTTCCATCTCCTCTACCTTTTCTGCCTCTTCTATTTCCTCTACTTCAGGCAGATCCTTGGTCTCTTTGACCTCTTTCTTCTTTTTTGGAGGCATCTATGCTCACCTGTTTATGGCTTTAGTTTTGTTTGACGCCAGTTCCGTTGTGTCGGTGTTCTTCGTACCTTTCCACCTGTCCTAACAACGGCCCATGTAGGCACCGAGGAATTCGATTTCAGAGCTCTTGCCATCCTCAGTTTCTTCGCGAGTGGCTTGTTTCTTGCCATTTGCATCACCTATAGCGTTTTTCTATCTGAACGTGACTTTTCGTTCTCTCTCCCTTCCCTGGATCTGTTGCAGGAGTGTCTTGAGTTGTTTGTCATCCACTCGTCCCTTGAGTCTGCCTGATGCGGCGAGCTGAATCAACTGCGCCTCTATCTGTTCGGCAAACTGTGGCTTCACCATCTTTACGTTGGTTAGCCGTTGTCTGGCTTCTGGAGTGAGTATCTGACGAAGAAGAGCCTCTTTCTTTGTTTGCGCCTCGGACAGCTGTTGCTCATGTTTCTGCTCTTGGAGCGCCCGCTCTTGGAGGGCCGCTATCTTCCTCTGCCGAATTGCTTCAAGCTCTTCATCACTCAATCATCTCACCCCTAGCCCGGGGCTTCCTTCAGTAGTTCTCCAGTTCCGGTATAGCCTTTGAGAGTTCTGTCTTCAATGTGGCCGACAGCTTGTCCATGTAGGACTTGCCCTGATTGGTCATTTCTCGACCCTTATTCCCACGTTTCTTGACAAAGCCCACCTTTTCCAGTTGCTGCAGAGCAGTCCTTATGACCGCGCCACTGCCTCGTTGGAACTTGTTAGGCTTTGTGCCTCTCCTCTTTCTCCCACCATACTCGACTCTCAATCGTTCAATTCCGATTGGGCCTCGCAAGTATATCTTTCTCATGATACTCGCGCACCGCGTATACCACCAGTCCTCTTGATCTGGTGCTCTCTCCTTGTGAGCGCCTGTCTTGACGTATGAAGCCCATTCCGGAGGTGCAATCTCTTTGCGAGCTTTAATGTCCAGTGCAAGACGCCGTATCAGGATGTTGGCGGGAATATCATAGACCGTGGGCATATGTTGGTCACCATACACGTTGAAGTGCGTTCACCCTACCTAGAGTCGGCCGGTGGCCTACCCCAGAAGGCTGGCCCCGCAATCTAGAGTCCGCATAAAAGGTTGTCGTTGCATTCGGCTTAAATTCGGTGCACAGAACTCGGCTTGGACCCGATTATGCCATGATCGACATTCTATTTCTTGTAGACCACAGCTGTGTTGCCGCGCAAACCCACCAGCTCAGCGCCTGAACGTTCACACAGAGTTTCGAATAACATCTGTTTTGTCAGTTCTCCGTTGAGGGCACTGCGCAGTACTCGAACCTTGAAACATTTGTGTTTCTTGAGAAGTCGCCTTGCCTCTAATATGGTGCTATCCGTGAGACCGGCCTTTCCTATCTGAAGCATGACCGGGTCTTGCCAAGCGATACTAATCCTTGTGGAATCGAGATGGGGCTTGCTGGGCATAATGATTCGTTGAAGCTTTAGTCGTTCTCTTCTTTAAGGTTCTGACATGGCGTCATTGTTTCTTGTTGTAGAACCGTCTTATTGCACCGCAGTTCAAGCAGGTGACGGTGAGATGTCTTGATCTATTGTTTCGTATCCTTACTCTGCAGTTCTGACCAGGCACAAGCACAGTCCCGCATTTCTTACAGAGCTGTCTTCCTATGTGGCGTGGTATCTTGATTCTCGCCTTCTGTGCTATCTTCTTGGCGCTGGCCATTCTCTGCCGGGCAAGATGTGGTTCCTGTGAGGCAACATCGCTCGCCTGTTCCCACAGGATATCGATTCTCTCTTGAGCGAGTCTTCTTGTTTCAGCCCTTGGTGCTCTTCTTCTCCTCACGGACAGACAACTCGTTTCTCGAGTGCTAGTCACATCGCTTAAATCGTTCGCAACCATCCGTTGATAGAGGTCCAGACATGCTCCACGTAATTCTTCTCGAGTGCGCAATTGAGTTGGTTCCTAGGGAACTCACTAGCTTGAAAGAGATACAGGTTCACGCTAGACGCCGACGTAAGAAACCGGGTCAGTTGATGCTAGATCAGACGCATCACGGGCGAGCAATGACACGCCTTGATGGCAGAGAAAGGCGCGGCCGTCCAGACATCACATTTCTCAGTCTTCTGTCAATACTTGAAACGCCTCTATGTAAAGCGGGGCTACTCACCGTTCATCTTCATCTCGTAGATGGCCAAGTGATAGAGATTAGCCCCGATGTTCGGCTTCCTAGAAACTATGACCGGTTCGTTGGATTGTTCGAGCAGCTCTTGATGAATGGCAAGATTCCTCCAGAGGGCGAGCCATTGGCGAGAATGATTGATACTAGCCTTCCCGATCTAGTCAGCAACTTCGCTGCTGGCTCTGGTGAGTCATTGGCTCTCTTGGCAATAGAGGATGGCACAAAGACCTCAGCTGAATCGCTGAGAAACATATTGCCGCAGGATTCCACGATGCCTGTTATCCTAGGTGTGGGGGCTTTTCCGCACGGTGATTTGTCTAACTCTGTAAAGGAGCTGTTTAGCACGCACCTGGAATTCGACAAGGAAGTAATGATGGCTTGGCACGTCTGTGCCGAAGTCCTATGGATGTACTCTTTGAAAGTAGGTGTCACCGGTACATTGTAGTCAGAATCTCATTGACCCGCATTCTCTGGTCTTCACTCTGAAACGCCAAACCTGGGGCTTAGATGGCGCTTATTATGATGCGAAACGAAACCCTGATTGTGCCCTCAGTTTGCCCGAGCACGTCGAGGAATCTGAGAACCCAGATATACTGTACCGCGTGAATGGGCCCGCCCCGGCCGGTATTGAAGGGGCCGTTAGTGCCGTGAGTTTCCTCCTCATTACCCCCAAACATGTCTTCAATCTCTGTGTCGTTTAGGTGCAGGAATTCATCCAGAGACATCCGTCTATGTTCAAAGTCCACCGTTATGTAATCGAGGTTACCACCTCCATCAAGTATCTCACCTTGGCAGCCCACTACAAGATCCACATTGTCAGGAGTGTCCACTCCGAAGAACTCACCGCATAACCACTGCTGCCCTACTTCAACCATTTCACCTCCTGCTGGGCTCTCGTATACTACTTGGGTCCACTCCTCCTGTCTTACTGACGTGTAGCCCATTCCAGCAAGTGGAATCAAAAGAATGGCTGCAACTGCAAGAGCGGCCATTATCCTTCTTCTCTGTTTCAGCTCTTCATACAGAGCTGACAGATTGACATCCGATTGAGCTTCAGGCTTTTCTTGCGTGCCCTCTTTTACTGACAACCATAGGTTTCTCTCAACTGTCCAGCGACGTAGATTGGATTCGAACATCCTCTTAGCGAAGATATAGGAGATTGCTGAAGCAAAAATAAGTAGAAGGATTGGTAGTATGAGTTGACCCGGCACAAATCTGACTCCCACACAATAATAATCGATAGCCCCTTGATATTCAGAACCCGCGATTAATGTGAACAAGAGAGCAGAGAGAAGGTGAGCAGGTCCGAGCAAAGCAATCTCCGGGTAATTTACAGGGAATCCAGGCGTTCCTGTGGCGAGCCCAACGGCAAGAAATATCGCTATTCCAAGGACTGCACCGGTCTTCCATTGATCTATTGCCAGAGCTAGGAAGGCAGCAATAGGACAGAGTAGTAGGGAGATGGTGAGGGTGAGAATTAGCATATACGGGAGGGCACCAAGAATCTGGACTGGGGCTGGTAACAGAAGACCAATCGCGAAACCGATAGCAACCGCGATTGCCATCATTAGCAGAGTCAGCACAGCATATGTGATGAAAAGGGAAGCAAAACTCACCTTGCTGTCCTTTTGTGTCGAATCAGCAATGTTGCGGTGCGACTCTTGTGAGCCAAAAAGAAGAGAGGCTCCAACTACGAAGGGAATCCCGGTGACAAGCATCCAGCCGACATAACTTGCAATTCGAAAGATGATGAACAGTGGGGCACTGCTGCCACCAATCCCAAGCACAAAGAATGCACACGAGGCAAGCACAATCACGAACCACCTCTTGAGTGCTGAAGCGGAAAAGATCGACAGGTTCTCCCTGAATCGAGCAATGAGTTGATGCAATGATACCTCCACCGTGTCCGTGCCTTTGGAAACAATGCCTAATAAAGCAAAGCGAAAATGAACCGGGTGTGTCTGTTGGAGCCCCCAATGGATTTCAGACTTCCACTGACCGTCCGTGAAATTATACTCCACATGCATCGAGAGCCGGCGGCCGTAGTTCATCACTGTCTAGTGATGCAGGATTCTACCAACAGACTAATCTGACGGTTACGGAATCATGGCTGAGAAGGATGGCTTGATGGCAGGGCAAGAGCCGATTCGAAAGAATGTGCTGGTCATGACGGTCGGCAATACAATAGCGACCTCAGCCAACTCTCTCTGGATCATGTTTATGCCTTTTTTCTATGAGGACATCGGACTTGAAGTTATCCTCATTGGTTTCGTTTTCACATTCGTGGCCTTGTCAAGGGCTTCAACTACTCTAATGGGCGGGCGTGCCGCAGATAGATTCGGAAGAAAACCCATCATTCTGGTGGGCCGTATCATCTATGCAACCGGTCCCCTAGTGATTTTGTGGGCCCTCTTTTTTGTTAATCAATCGCCTTAGTTGACCGGACTGATTGCGGTTCTTGGATACATCTGGATGTTTGCGGGGAGTGGCCTTTCCCGACCTGCGTCATCCATGCTCTTGGTTGAGAGTAGCCCAGAGAAACAGAGAGGGCTTTCATATATGCTTGCCACAAGAGTACTACCGTCGATTCCACCCGCATTGCTGATTCTCGTAGGGACCAGTTTCTACATGAGCGGCCTCTTCTGGCTGGCATTGGTGTTTGGATTCTTGGGACTTTCTTCAGTTGTCATTCTGCTTGCCGCAGGTCTCAAGGAAAACCATGCTGCTCCTGAGAGCGTTCAGACTGAGATGTCCCCAGGAGCAAGCACGGGATCTTGGTTTTTGCTATTGCTACTAATGGCGTTCGCCGTTACCCGAAACTTACCCAACTAGGACATCCTCCTAATGGTGTTCGGTTCCTGATTCATTGAGGTCTGCTCTGCAGATCCTATTGAATCTGCGACAAGTCTCACGTCCTCTCCACAAGCGTTTAGAGTCTCCGTCTAACTGGCGGCGACCCCTTTTTGTCCGCATTTGAGTATAAGAACTCCACTGTTGATTACTGTTCAGTGGGTCTTGGGAATTTACCAGAACGAAATAGACGATAGGTTGTTTCATAATCAATTCTGTTTTTTTGTGCCCAATCAGCTAATCTAATGATGGCTAGCCTGCCAATGTATAGTATTGAGTGGGATTAAATGCTTCCACTGTTGAAACCCTTGACGGGATGTCCGGTAGTGGACTCTCGTGGTATGTGCCCATATTCGTTGGGGACCTGCAATTGTACGGCCTGATGATTGCAGTGTCGACTTTGGTGATTGCAATAGCTGCTCTTGGAGCTGGGGTTCTCGTCGACAGAGTTGGAACCCGCGCAGCCATCGTCAGCGGTTGGACGCTCTTGGCAGTAACAGTTGCAATCTTCCCGTTCGTGCATCAATCTCTTGAGATACTGTTCCTGTATTCGATCTGGGCGGGCCTGGATATGGTCGATATTTCGGTCCCGCCGCTCATCATAGCAGAGAGATATCCAAAGGAGAAACGAGCCTCAGTCATGGGATTGTTCTCTACATCAACCTCGCTTGCAAGCATAATAGGGCCTTCTATGGTGTCCTTTGCTCTCCTACTGGGAAGTAGTGTCCCATTTTTCCTGAAAGCTATCATGAATCTGGCTGGAGTGGCACTGTTTTACCTGGCGACACGAAGATCAACACGTAAGCGGACATGAATGCCCCGTTCCTCTTCTCGTGATGTAGGAGCAGGTGTTGAAACACTTCTAGAACCGGTGAGGTTGACGCGACTCTTGCGGCCGCTTTCTCAAACTGATTTGGGGTGTTCAGGTCCAAACGAATCGTGACCATACAGGTCATGTTGTTCTCCGGGAATGCACAAGACGCTCGAAGAGGGTGTGTCTGTTAGAGCACCCCCATGGATCCTAGCTTTCCACTGACGGTCCGTGAGAGTGTTCTCTCCTGCAGGTTCCCCCGGTTTCAGTGACTCGCGTTCCCAATGGCAGAACGGCTTTCAGCCGAGAAACTCCATATTCATCGAGATGACGGAACAGACTGATGAAGTGAGTTATGCCCCCTTTCTGGCAATAAGAATTCTTAAATGAGTGCTCCAGCATTGCTCTTTGAGGGATTCCGTGAGTTCAGAGGAAAAGGCACCAGATATCAAGATAGAGTGGATTATGAGTGCAATATGTATGCTGTGTATCATATTCCTGATTATGGGGGGGCTACACTTCTCAAGCTACCAGTCTTCTGTATCTGTAGTACTAGCTCACGGACTATCAGCCGTTGCTCTTGCGATTATACTGCTGGCAATTCAAGTCCGATACCCGGCGGAGAAGAAGTGACAGTGTGCAAACGTGATAGTGAGAATCACTGAGCTCCAACTTTGCGGCTCACCTGACAGTGGCTTCGAGGAATCCAGAATCAATTGAATTCTGGCGGAAGAAGGGCTTCAGCGACTTGATGCTCCATCTTGAGTTCGATTGTGTCTAGAATCAGACATTGCCCTAAGTCCCCCTTCAAGCTCTCATATTTCAAACATTCCAGAACACTATACTCAACCAATCAGGAAGGCGAATACTGATATGATTATTCTCTAACATGGACGTGAGGTTAAGAGCATACAGCTTTCCGCATGGAACCTGACAGTCCTCATCGTTATTGTTCTGGTTTCGGTACTCACCTACTGCTTCACTGGCGGTAGATCAAGCCATGAATATGCTCACAATGAGTAGCTATGAGGGATGTGGCGAAGGTGTCATCGCATCAGACAGCAAAGATGTTCGTCGCAGTAGTCGTGGTCATGGCAATCGCGTCGGCTGTCTTCCTGATGACAGTCCTTGACGAAACGCCGCCCGGGGGTGATACGACGACGATTGAGGGGGACACATATACGCAACATCCCCCTATCACTCTCAGGAACAATACTGAATTTGCAAATCAAGCCGCTGAAGAAGGCTGGAACGGTGATGGCACATCAAGCAACCCGTATCTGATTGAGAGTTTCTGGATTAGAAGCGATGCAGAATGCTTAGACATCTCAGATACCACAGTCCACTTCGTTGTAAGGAACTGCTTCTTGAGTTCCACACCTGAGTTGAGTGCAGACTGTGCGGCTATTTCGATATACAATTCCTCGAATGCGCATCTGGAATCATGCATTGTACACTCTAATGATGATGGTATGCAGTTTTTCCTCTCCCGTCAATGTACCGTCCATAACTGCACGATTGAAGCATTGTCTGTAGGCGTAAACGCCACGGAATCTCACGACCTCCGATTAGAGAGCAGCGAGATACGTAACTGTACCTTTGGTGCTACTATTATTGGCAGCCCGGGTGTTAGTCTTTCCCACAACTGGATCTGTCACAACGAATGGGGCGTGCTAGCACAGTTCTCTGACTCGTGCAGGCTGTGGAACAACACCATCTCAGAGAATCAGGAAGGAGTTGACCTGCAAATCCTTTGCGCAAACTGGTCTATCCGAAACAACATAGTGTTGAACAATACGGGTGTAGGCATTAGGCTTGGTGAACAGACGGGAAATATCTCATTGCTTTGCAATCGCCTTGGTTGGAATGAAATGAGCAATGCTATAGATGATGGACTAGACAACAAATGGGATGACGGAGTGAATCGGGGCAACTACTGGAGCGACTATGATAGCAGCGGAGTCTACCTAGTCCCGGGGTCAGCTGGAAGTGTAGACCATTATCCTTTTCTTCTGGAGGAATCCAACGACACCACTGTTTTGGCAGCTTGGCTTCATTCTCTCAAGGCCGACAAACAATAGCACCATACCAGTGCATGATGTGTCATCTCTGGCCTATCACTGCAACAACACCCTTACTGACCGTCCGTGATTACATACCACTGTGGTCATGTTGGAAGATAATACATAATTGTCCTGTGTGGTTCAGGCGAGAGAGCTCTTTGATGCAGAGAATCCCCTGCACAGACGACAGAAGCAGAATACTCTATTCAGCTAGAAAGGAGAGGGCTCTCAGCTAGACCGGGACCCCACAGACAAGAGGACCTGATTTGTCGTCAGAAGAAGGCTGCATACGTCGCAATCTAACTCTCTTCCGAAGGAAGTACAAGAGCGGAATAGCCAGAATGCCTGCCGCAAGCACCATAAGAATGAGTGCTGGTCCAATAACTCCTGGGACTGTCGATGGGTATCGGTCAATACTACCTGCCTCGCCTTCGATGGCGTAAGAACCAAAGCCTGTGTAGTCACCCCAAGCGTTCCCTAGACTGACAGAGTCATCCCATGTGTTGTTTGAGCCACGATCACGAGCATTGTAGACTCCATTGCCGCCAATTATGTTGCCATAGAGAGTATTCCCTGAACCCGTCAGATCGATTCCGTAGCCATGATTCTCAGTCACAGTGTTGTTCACAAAGCTGCTGTTGATGGCATATGTACACAGACCATATGCGCCATTCAGAGTGATTGAATTGCCAAACACTGAGGAGTCTAGTATTTCACCGAGATGCATTCCATGACCATTGCACGAGCTCACTGCATTGTCAGCTATTGTGCATTGGGACAAGTTGTAAAAGCCCACTCCGCTCTGATGGGAATCAGATATCTGATTATCTGCGAAGTCGATGTCATTTCCATCCACGAGAGCTACTCCCTCCATGCCGCTCTGAGGAATGTTGTTCTCTAGGATTCTGCATTCCTTCAGGCGTATTCCGTATAACCCATGTGCTGAGATTGAGCGCAGATGACAATCTCTTACTTCGGTGTTGTTGCAGTCAACTAGAAGGACACAGCTGGCACTCCCATGGATGTCACAGTTCTCCAGCACACCATTGGACACATTGCAAAGTTCGACCGCATTATACCCAATCGCGTAGTCTTCATCCCAAAAGGACTCCAGTTGGCAGTCGCGAATGATGAAACATGCTGTTGTGTCCGCTATGCGCATACAGGTGGCATTCGAGGTGATGTCCAGATTCTGGATCAGGAATGGGTCATCGGGAGAACCATCTCCGGACCACCCTTGGCCAATGAAATCAGCATTGCCTGTTATATTGATTGGAGCGTGTGACGCGGAGATACAAGCCAAATACTGTACTCTCGGAAATCGGTCAGTTGATGATGAAACGACGAGAAGAGATGAACATAGCAGTATGAGAAGCAGCACTCTCTTCATGTCTTACCCCCAAGAGAACTGCAGGAACAGAGAATATGAACTTTGTTCCAAGTTTTTTTAAGGCCTAAGAGGAATGTGAACATGGTGGCAGGATTCTAATCACGGACAGTTCAGAGCAAAAGGAGGACGTAACGGAGAGCGACGTTCATCACGGCGCTCTCTTTGTGCTTTTCCCTTCACTCCTCAGTATGGGGAGTGTCCTTATACTGGCGGGCTACTTGCCGACGCTAATGTCCTACAACTATCTTAGGGGGTCATGTTCGCCAATCGACCAAGTCATCTTGGCACTGCTAGGTTCTGACTTATCACGACTAGCAATCTTGGCTTCAAGTATTATTGGAATGATGATTGGTTTGTTTCTGTCCCGCTTTGTAACGACGAAACTTGATGTCGTGAGGAAAGAGGGAGAGGTTATACTCAGTGTTAGAATGTACGTTGTTCTTTTTGGTTGGTGGTGGTTTCTGATATTGCCATTCCTAATGATTGACATTCTGGAAGTGATTGTCTATGGATTACCCACTAGTCATTTCCTGATGAACCTTGGTTTCATTTTGACGGCCGGATACTCTCTTGCCTTTGCGATTCCGGTCTTGTTGAAATACCTCCTCCTCGTTCTGCATGCGAAATCTAATGATTCCAGAGTCAAATGGGTTGAATTCCGACGTGGAAGTGGTTTCATAAAGCGGCTCCAATATATGGTTCTGAAAGTTGTCCCTGACGGTCCAGATTCATAACAAAAGTATCTTCTCTCTTGCTTGGGATTGCTTGAATCAGTGTTTCGTGCGCACGAACAGAAACCGTCTACT
>DAOVDG010000049.1 GCA_030669595.1 Candidatus Thorarchaeota archaeon | reverse complement strand
GCTTAAGAACGAGTTACGGTGGAACATGGAAGTGGCCAAAAAAAGAAAATCTGGCGGACGCTCGAAAGGCGGCTCCGGTAAGTCGAAAACTGTCCAGTGTTCGAAATGTGGACGTATCATCCCCATAGACAAGGCTAAACGTCACACCAAGCGGGTTTCGCTTGTAGACTTTCAGCTTGCGCGAGAACTGAGACAGCAAGGAAGCTTCATACAGACCAAGCAAATCACGCAGTACTATTGTATAAGCTGTGCTGTGCATACAGGTAGAGTTCAGATACGGCAAGCCAGCGAGAGGAAGACTGTACCGCGTCGTGGACGCCGTTAGGTAAAATCACAAGATGTCCGTCTATCGAAGTAACTCTACAACAGAAGGCCAATGGAATCTCACCTAGCTGGTACTCCAAATGACCCAACCCACAGGATTGCTCAGGTTCATACAGGTTTTGCCACAGTCTTCAACTGACGGAAAATTCCTACTTAGGGACCTGCCGGGCTCTGGAAAACGGATAGATATTCTGTGCCGTGTGCTTGCAGCTTGCTTTGACTGGGGCCCTTCTACATGGCCAAAGCCTCAGCTAGAGCTGACAGCTGTCATTGGAAACGAAATCATCTTGACATTTCATCATTCAGGGGAGGACCATGCAAAAGGGGAACCTCAATGGGGTTCAATAATCAAAGATGTAATGAAAGGCAACTTGTCTGATAGTGTCACTATCAAGCATTCATCTCTTCACAGCTTCATCGCTGAGCTGCTAGCATCTGCAGGTTCTCAACTGTGGGTTCTAGAAGAGGACGGCATGTCCATCTCCAGCTGTATTGGCAATGACCGGGCATCGCAGAGCAGTTTTATTGTTGGAGACCATAGAGGCTTCGATTCGGGGACAAAGCGAGTCATTGATAACTGCAACATACCGAGTGTGTCGCTCGGAGCAGCCAGTTATCTGAGTAGCCATTGTATAGCTGCTGTAATCTCAGAGTTTGAAAGGATGACTGAATAATGTCAGAGAGTGTTCATTCAAAAGAGAAATCTAAGGCCATCAAACGATTAACAAACAAGCTGACCAAGGAGATGCTTTGGGTTTACATCCTTCGCCTCCTTCAGGAGAGACCCCTCTACGGATACGAGATAAAGCATCTAATAACTCAGAGATTTGCATTCTCTCCTGCTACTGTCAGCGGCTATGCAATCATCTACAGATCAGTCAGGGATGGTCTCATAGAGGCTCAGAAGGGCGGTGACTCCCCCAGAAAGTACTACACCATCACAGAGAATGGACGTCAAGCAATGAGAGAGGCCAAAGCCTTTCTTGAAAGGACTGTAGGAACAGTCTTTGATCTGACGGAGTGACTGTTCAGCAGACATTCAGCTAATGCACTTGTAGTCGTTCTACAATTATCCTTGCGCCATTCTACAGTTCTATCCTGCATCTACGGTGACCCCATAGATAATCCAGCCCACGCTATGGAAATACACTGTGTCAAATGCATTGCATTGCGAATTCCCGATGATAACGATATCATTTGTCGGGTGATTCACTGCGTTCCAATCCCCTGATGACCTTGCGAGCGTATGCGAGACGTTGAACGACTGTAAAATGTGACAGTACCCCCACAACAACGATGCAAATCGTGAGAATGTTCCATATCTGAAGGGAGAGAAACAAGTCAAGCGCCCACATGGGAATCGAAGAGCCATAGCCCATCCAGCCATCGACTGTGTCAACTGCCAGCAGAAGAATCCCAGCAACTGTGATGATGAGTTTTTCCTGACGCTCGGCAATGCCTACAGCACAATCTTTCATGCCGCCCACAGATTCAGCTTTTGCTCGGGTGAAGCTAGCCATCAACATTCCGAATAGAGCGAAATACCCCCAGAACCAAGGAATGAATTCACCCATCATAAGGCCCAGCATGAACAGAAACTCAGCATAGCGGTCTAATGTATGATCGAATGTCGCGCCAAATCGTGAGATGAGATTTGCTGCACGCGCCACTGCACCATCGAACATGTCCAAGACTACTGTGAATACCATCAGTGCAAGACCCAGAAGAAGGTTACCCAAGTAGAAGATATAGGCACTAAGCAAGGCGACTACTAGCGTCAATGTGGTGATCATGTTTGGAGTGATTCCAGTACGCGCCAATGCGCTTCCTATGGGCGTCATGGCTTTCTGATAGCGTTCTCTGAGTTTGCCTAACATGGAATTCACATATCCAAATAGATGGTCGGAATCGTGCAAAGTTGATGTGTTAATAAACGTGTTGCGGAATTTTCACTCTACAGAACGCTCGCAATTCGGTCAGCGACCCATCCGCGTCCCAGAGTGTCGATGAATGGAGCAAGACGTGGTCCTGACTTGCGAGAGATGAGAAGGCGATATATCACCACAAACGCCCGTCGATCTTTTATTCCAACTCCGCGGGCGGCTTCGAATATCGCCGACTGCAGGCTATCTTCGTCCAGATCCTTATGCCGCAATAGCTCAGCTACTTTAGCCAGGAACTCCCTGTCAGGGTCAGTCAATGTGCTGAGAACGTCTTGAGGAACGTCCTCCGTAATCACTATCCTATCGCGTTCAGAACCATACTCACGAACCCAGTGCAGGGCGCGCTCCAATCTAGGCTCAATGAGCGCCCTTGCTTCTTGAGTAACTTCTTCCAAGCTATACTGTTTTTTCAAGGCTTGCTCGCACTTTTCCAATGTCGCCTTGTGCCCGAGAATGTCTGCCAGCTGAGATATGACAGTTGCGAACTTGAACGGGAGTTTCGGTATGTATTCCGGAGACAAGTCCCCAGATAGACATAGAGGATAGACTAGTTGTGCAAGTTTGCGCCTGGTTTCATTAGCATCTTCAACACCATAATAGACGCGCTCAAACCTCTCGTACTCATCAATCATGTCAGGGATTCGCTCAGGTTGAATGTTGATTGCGCGAGTAAGGTCAGTCTTCAATAACAAATACCTGTAGAGCTCCGGTGGAGCAATTGATAGCCAGACACGGGGAGTGAAGACAATGCCCTCGGAGGTGCTCATGTCACGTCCTCCAATACGTACCCATTCGTAAGGGACCTTGACAGGTCCAGGCCAATCAAATACTCTCCGAGAAACCTCGAGCCCAGTGTCGTACGATCCTCCTTTGACTGAATGATCCTTGCCAGCCGGTTCGCAGGTTACATTGAGAACATGCCATTTGGCGGGCCAATCGACTCTCCATACCAATTTGACTCGAAGTTTGTCAAGAGTGGCCTCATCTGAGTGTCCACAGACGTGGCACTCGAATGAAACCATGTCGCTTTCAGGATTGTAGGAGATTATTCTGTTCGGAGTTATCTCTCCTTTTGCACCTGCCTGAAGATGTCCACACTTGGGGCAGACCACAGATGCGGGATACCAGTTCTTCATTGATTCGATGTATTGTTCTTTCTGCTCTTCATTGAAGTCATTGGCAACATACTCAATCATTATGTCCCGGATTGTCTCTGTGTGTTTCAAGCAGATGCGGACAGCATCTTGCATCTCAGGCGTTTCATACAGTTTTGAGGCCCAGATTATCTCAGGATTGACCCCGAAAGCATCGAAGGTTTCTATGAGTTCATTCGCGTAATGAGCCCCGAAGCTACCACAACATCCAAACTCGTCAACAACGTCTGAATACGGTATGCCAACCCAATCTTCTAGATTGAGGGAAACGGATGCGGGGAACGAACGTACGGGATCATAGTCGTCGACCACGAACATCGTACGTGCGTCATTTCCTGCTCGAAGGAGCTCTCTCTTGATCACATCAGCAATTATGATCTCTCTCATGATACCAATGTGAATGCTTCCGCTCGGGCTTTTTCCCGTGGATATCAAGAATACTGTAGCATCTCTCTTGAGAACCTCTTCAGTCACATCTCGTATCCAATGGATGGAGAACTCATCCGGAGCTTCGCTGGTCATGGGCAATTCCTGCTGGCATTCACAGACTTTCTCTAAAGAACGTTGTCCCTTAAACGGCGAATTCCGATACTCTGAGGTCTCTACGACTCATGAATATGAGGAACACAGGCATAGTCGACAGGACCACTACTATGAGCATTGAAACTAGCATAATAGCAATAGCCGCTGGGAGATATAGCAGCGAAGGAACCGCAGCTTCGGGCACTAGCAAGTAGATGCTGAACAGTGTTGCCACTAAGACCGCTGGAAGGCCAGCAGTGAGCCCGATTTCAACCCCTTCTGCAATCATTATCCTTGCAATGAATGAGGGCTTCGCACCAATTGATTTCATAATCACATAGTCTCCAAATCTGCCGAATACTGAAACCAGTAGATAGTTCATCAAGCTCAGGAATGCACTGAGGAGTGCTATCAATGGTAGTGGCTGAAGCAGACTCCAAAAGGCGCCAAGGGTTTTCAAATTGCTTTCAAGAACCTCTTGCTGTAGGTAAATTTCAAATCCGGTCTCATCCGATACAAGCGCCTGAATTCGTGAAATCATGGATGGGGAGTAGTCTTCCACTTGCACTAGAACGATGTTACTTTCAGATATGCCATAGAGCTGCTGCATGATGGAAATGTCCATGAAAGTTATGTTGCCACCATTGATAACATCGAAGGCTATCGCCTTGACCTCGAATGAAGATCCATGGACTCCAAGACTCTGCATGAGAGGGTCCTCAAAGAGCGTGTTCGCCATCCCCCCGCCAACCCACACTTGTTGGGAGGAATTTGTTTCCTTACCGTAGTAATACCAATCGGATACTGTATTGTCCCAATCCAAGCCGACAACGAGCGCCTCTCCAACCCTCGAATCCCCGATGAGTTCGTACTGATCAAGATTCTCATTCCAGATAGATTTGGGAATTTCTGAAACCGTCGTATAGTCCACTAGTCGCTGTTCAACTCGTGAAACTCCAGAGAGGGCTTCCAAGTCCGTGATGAGTGTAGAAGGCACCATGTAGGGTGCGTCCATAAAACTGAAGGATTCGTTGAGCATAGAACCTGTAAGAGAATATGCATCATAGTATTGAGCTAGGAGATCTGGATTGCCGACAGCTATAACGTTTGTTCCCATAGAGCGTGAAATGTAGGCGTCGGTAGTTGTATCGACAACTCCTCCGCCAATCCAAAGCAAGGATGCCAGAGAAAAGCTAAGGAAGAGCGAAAGAGTGGTTCTTCGCGTACCCTTGATTCGTCGTCCAGTGGCCTTTGTGGCAATCCTAAAAGGAAGCCCGAAGCTATCAAGGAAACCATGCTTCTTGACCTTCATTCCAACGTCAGGATTCAGTGCATCAATGGGAGTTTCATGAACAGTGGAGTAGATAGGTTGTTGAGCTGAAAAGTATCCAACTAGTAGATAGACGCCGCTAAGAAGAGCCACCTGAAGCATTGGATACTGAAATGTGAACTGTGCGTTGGGGAGCACAGAGGCCAGCCAGATAAGTCCGGCAAAGTATAGTAGGGTTCCAGCGGCGACTCCAAGTGCCACCCCTCCGACTAACAGTATCACCGCTTGTGTCATGAAATGGTCGAATATCGTGTCCATCAAAGTCCCGATGGCCTTCATCAGTCCAATATCCTTCCTTCTGCTCACCATTTCCAACGAGATTGTGCTCGAAACAACCACAGTGCCCAAAACAAAGACCAACAGCAAGACCGACCGAATGAAAGTTTCAAAGAACACCCGCATGGATGATGCTGATGGAGTCGATGTCAGGAGTGTTGTCACGTCCAGCAACACATTCCCAAACAGGAAGAGGAATGTTGTCGAAGCTACGACACTGGAAATAGAGAGAAGAGCAAGAGCTGTACGAAATGGTCTGCGCCTGAGATCCTGCGATGCATAATCTTGTTCAGACATCGCTCAACAACTCTCCTTGTGACATTCTGAAGCGGCGCACTCCCGGCATCGAGAAAATCTTCTCATCGTGCGTCATGACGATTACTGCTTTGCCTCTGTTGTTGAGGTTGCGTAGGATTGCCCTGACCATTTCCGCACTCACTTCGTCCAGATTTGCCGTCGGTTCGTCTGCTAGAATGATCGGCGGGTCGTTTGCCATTGCTCGCGCCAAGGCGACCCTTTGTTGCTCTCCGGAACTCAACTGCCAAGGCAGGTGATCCAATCGGTCCTTCATGTCAACCATTTCAAGCAGGCGGCGAGCCTCTGCACTCAGCTCTGGGATTGGGTTGGGAGATAGCTGCATGGGAAACATGACGTTTTCAATTGCAGTCAATGTAGAGATTAGATTATAGCTCTGGAACATGTAGCCAGTGTTCTGAAGTCGGAATGTGGCCCTAAAGGACTCGTCATAGTCCTCTATTGGAACATCCATAACGTGGACCCGACCCTCCGTGACTGAGTCTATTGCCCCAATTATGTTCAGAAGTGTCGTCTTTCCGGAACCTGAATGCCCTGAAATAACAATATAGTCCCCAATGCCAACTTCAAGGCTGACATCGCGGACTGCATCAATTTTCCTTTTTCCCAGTGTGTAGGTTCGAGACACATTCACGAGCCGCACCGCGTGGCGTACTTCGTCTAACCCTTCAACATCAAGCTCATCATGGGCCTCATCGGCTCCTAGGATAGTATCTTCATCCATTCCCTTTCACGCTCATCACGAATTACTACATCAATGATACAGCTCTGGGGCATTCGCACCGGGCATCCGATTTGTAGATTACATTCAGGATTTCCAAAGGGATGTGAAGATAAGCTTAGAGGTTTGACACGAGATGCTATACCAGAGCGAAGTTCATCAACGCAGAGTGAGCCCATGACGTCAAGATCATGGGCTTTTCGCGTCCAAACACTCGAATCGCGTTCAGCACCCCTATTGACAGAAGATTGCTGATATAGTACGAAACCAGGCTCTTATCAAGAGACAGTGTCCTGCTCAGCTCAGCCTGGGTGACTCGACCATTCCTCATGCACTCAAAGAGAATCGAGGCAACCGTCGGGTTCCTTGATATAGCTGTCAGTCGTAGGACCTGCTCATCGTCGGAGAAATTAGGTAGGAAGAAGTGCCTGGAGTTGCCATTCTTGAGAGAGGTAATGTAGCCATCCCGTTCCAGATGCTTCAGATGATATTGAAGAGCCCCCATGGCGCATCCCAGATAACGTCGCAACTCACGCAAGTGTATGCCCGGGTTGGAGGCAATCTCATCAACTATGCGGTCGCGCAGCTTTGGTGGATTTTTCTCATCTCGTCGTGAGATTGATACAGTGCCAGCAGCGAGTACAAAGATGCAGGATGGAGTGTAGAGCTTGGTGATGACTCCAGGGAGGAGTATTGCCGTCCCGCCGCTCACTGGTGCGGCAAGGACGTGAAAATCAATGAATACTGTTTCCGAAGATCCAGAGAACGAGAGATCCCGAACTGCGGCATCCGGACCAACTGGGTATGAATTGAAGAGAAGCATACTAGCGACTCCAGTAAGAACAAGTGTTAGAGTCACAGCCAGTATGGCTTTTCTAGTATGGTCTCCCATAATTCTGCCCATCTGGAGTACGCTCAGAATCCAGTTAAAGGCTGTGTTTGTAGTAAAGGTGTACTAGCTCATTTGTTACCGTTCATTGCAAGTTATACGAAGCTGGACATCGAAGTCTAGTACGTCTACAAAACGGTACTGGACTACTCCATGAAGAAACTTCACAGGTATGTCATATTCCTCAGAGATTAATGCAGTATTGGTCTACATGAAGGCCACAATGGAATTGCCCAGATATTGTCCAGCTTTGCATCATCTGTTTGTTACCCGCGGGCCGGATATGTCATCGTAATTTTGAACGTACATGACTTGTCGCCTACCGACATGCAGGTGTCTTCGATAACATCAAGCTTCTCGAATATAATCCTATTAAAGTCGACCAAATACTCCAACACCGCTTCAATGAACCCCTTCAAGAAGTGACAGGAGGGTTCAGCGCTCTCGTATCCTGAGGCATAAGGATTGTCCCCAATCTCTATGATCGCCTCCTCGTCCAGCCAGAGCTTGTAGAGCTTCGCAATCCTAACGTCGCCGAACGGTACAATGAGCGTTTCAAGTGCAAGCTTGATGAACTCGATAATCCCCTTGAAATCACCTGGAGGCTTCTGTTTCCCCAATTTGAAATACTCACGCTGTGTTTCAAGGCCGGCCAAACGACCTGCGCTGTAGTAGAGCGTAGTAGTCTTTTCAGGGAACATAACCATGATTCTATTGCCAAGCTTGTTCCAAGTTTTCGAGAAGAAGGCTTGCATTAGTTGGCGATCTTTCAGCTTGCCTTTCCACCACGGAATCACTTCTCTATCGGGCATCTGAGTCGCTCCAGTTGGAGTTTACTCTCCGGGGGTTGTTAAGTGCTTTGTGTTGATGTAACGGTGAAATCACCATACAAGGCGTACATTCCAAGTGCAGACCTCGGCCCCGGTAGCGCGACACATCTCCTGGAAGACCTTGGACTCTACGCCCTTAAACTCAAGAATAGATTCGAGAATGCCACTGAAGATCTCACAGTAGCCGAAGCCGCGCATCCCCTCGAGATGCACATCCTGGCACCACAAGCAGTCTTTGTCAGTTACGCGAACAGAACCACGAGCCGTTTCCATGTCTACATTGGAAGGTTTCTTGTTAAAGAGACTCTTGAATATGACGTCCATCAGCTTGGCGACATCTTCCCTAGTGGATATGGTGTCCTTCGTCTTGTCGACTATCTCGGTAGTGAGGTATACCTGTGAGCCAATCTCACGACCAAGGTCACGCAAGCGCTGATTTGCATCTTCAATACTGGTCGTACTAGATAGTACTTCATCGACGTACTTTGAATACAAAGTAACAAGTAAGGGATTCTGTGTCTTTGCCATTGAACTCTGACCTCAGATGCTTAATCTCTTACACTGTCTTTCCGATCATCTTGAGACCATGCTTCCTGTAAAGTGCAACGGTCTGAATGACCTTAACGTGTGTGACACCCAGAAGCTCTGCAATCGCGTCCGTCGTCTGTGTGCCGTCACATGCCTTAATGATACGTCTATCTTCTGGCTTAACCTTGTCAGGATCTCCCTCGTACTTGGGACACTTCACAAAGCGGCCAAGAGTTGCTTCTTTCCTTTTGACTTGGCCTGTTTCAAGTGGGACATTGACTATCCCCTTGGAAGCCGCCCACATCAACAGCTCCGCCACGCGCTCATTGGATTGGAACATCGAATCTGCAATCCATTCCACGTTTTGTGCGCCATCAACAAGCATCAGCACGTCAAACCCGAAGTTTCGGTGTTTCTTCTTCATCTCCTTGTGCAGCTCTGAGTCAAGGGTTAGGGCCGCTGTGTATGTTTCACCTCGCTTTGGAACTGTGGAAGGTTGCACTGCGAAATCTTCTGGGGACCGTTCGATGGCTGGTGCAGGTGCTGCAGACACTGCAGGTGATGCCACCGCGGTCTTTGGTCCCTCAACAGGCAGTCCATTGGAAGAAGACACCGGGGAAGTGGAAGCAGCATTGATTGCCATAGTTTCCAGTACTTGGAGATTCCCCTCCACAGAGTCCTCAAACTCGTCAGGTGGAGGAGGCAGTTCAATACCTTCCAGCAAGCGCAATACGTTTTTCGTCTTTGCTATCGCCAAGCCTAGCTGCAATTCAGGAACATAGAGAACCGTTAGTATCCAGTTTGCGTCCACTGGTGACAAGACCACCAAGCCCTTCTCAGTGTCTATTGTCATAAGACGTAGGTCGGATTTGTAGAGACTGATGCTATCCCTAACGCGGGGAAACAGGTCATCAGGAAACGAGAAGCTGACAAAAGGCCGTCCGTCCTTGGTCATCAATGAGTAACCCAATACTTGGTCATCAAATCTAAGCTTTGATAGAGCTCGTTCCAGATCGGTCGTCATTCTAGCGCACCTTGTAGTTCTAATCTGCACTCGGTCCCGCGTGTGCACGTACTTCTCTCAGAGTGGTCTGAAAAGCATTGTGGTGTCATCCTTGACAGAAGGGGGTCTGAGTAGCCCAAACGAAACTAGCTAGGACTCTATTCTGGATACAGAGACAACCTATCGGTACTAAATTGTGCATGGATAGTCGAAAAGGTGCATTATTTAGCCCAACCGGGCTGAACAAATGGTCAAACACACAAAGCGCTGGATCAGCCCACTGCTGCCAAGCCCAAAACGGTTAAGACGCGAACGGGCGTTCTCAGGACGGCGAAAAAGGAAAAGGATTGATGAGAATGCGGAATATTATCGGAGGTCTGGTCGGTGCACTTGTTGGTTCAAGCATGATTGTCATCCTGCTGGCCTTGCTTCCAACCGAGTATCCTTCACCATTCGGTCTATTCTGGATTGTCTTCAGTGGTAGTGATTCGCTTCTTGCTTCTGCAACCGGCCTGCTCAGTTCAACCATGTGGATACTGTACGTCATGACGTGGATTGCGATCGGGCTGGTAACTGCTCCATTCGCTAAATCGGAATGGAATGCCGTGCGAACAGCCCTTTGGGTCGGTGTGTTCCTCTCTGTATTCGCTGTTTCATCCGCTCTGCTCTTGGATCCCTCGCTGTGGACACTAGATAGAGATGCGAGAAACATCTACCTCGTTCTGCAGTTTGCCAGTGGAATCGCGTATTCGCTACTGTCCCTAGTCAGCTCGATACCATTAGCAATACTGCTCCAGAAAGCGAGAAGAGAGTCCGATGCGCCACCTCCAATCAAGATTGAAACTACATGTGAGTGTGGAGCGGTCTTCAAATCTGCTCCGCTCATGTGTGCGGAGTGTGGACGGATTCTCAGAAACGAGTCTGAAGCAGTCTGATTCGAGTGCGGCGCCTAACGCTCCCTGCTGATTCCTCCACCGAGGAGACCCCCAAAAGCTGTTGCTATGGCAGGATAGAATGTGCCAGTGAGTACTCTCTGAAGGAGTAGCATGGATTCGGCACCTGCAATCTGGGTGAAGTCCGGCACTTGAACAAAGAAGACCAACAGCCAAATCAAGAAAGCCCCTATGATAGCTGAGAACAATGCTGAAAGAACTCCAGGCAATATGTCCTTTGACAGAAGACCAGCAATGAGACCACCCAGCCCCCAGGTTAGGAACATCAAGACTGGCACTTCCTGCGCGCCGTACGTCAGACCTACTCCCAGTTCAGAGGGGTAGAGCACAGTCCCCATGACAACCAGCTTGAGCTCCAAATCAGTAAATGTCAGAAAGTCATCAATGATTCGCGGGTCAACTACATCCGGGGGAATGAACAGTCCGAATGTCAGTATCACGAATGTAACCGTGAAAGTGACTACTAGGCCCACGAGCGTGCCAAGACCTTGTCCCAAATGATTTCCTCCATGCGTGCTTGCTGCTACCAAAAGGAAGTAATCCAGAGCATTTATGCCTATTCTTTGCAGGCATAGACTGCGTGATTCAACCTTGAACAGGATCGTGGACCTTACATTACCTCTCAATGCCGACGTGCCAGTCAGACCGGGCGATCCCGGAGTTGTCATGGATGACCTCGCAGATATCGCCACCGAGGGGTATCGTTTGACGCATCTCTCAATGGGCACTCACACAGGTACCCACATAGACGCTCCTTCGCACATTATCGAATATGGGGATACTCTGAACAACATCAGTTTCGATGTACTAGTAGGGCCATGTTGCCTTGTGAATGTGGCAGGCGAACCTGGGGCTTCTATTGCGCTGGACGACCTCATTATTCACAAAGAAATAATCAGAAGCACCGGTCGTGTTGTTCTCAAATCGGGTTGGGCGAAACGGTGGGGCACGCCGGAGTACTACCACAATTCACCATCCATAACCATAGAGGCTGCTAGATGGCTTGTGGGAAGAGATGTACATGTGAAGCTAGTTGGCTTCGACATGCCTACGCCGTCAGTGAAGCAAGAAACAGACATCCATAAGGTGTTTCTCGAAGCTGGGATTCCTATAGTAGAATGTCTGTATCTTGAGAAGCTGACTCAGTCACACTTCGAGATAGTAGTGGCCCCACTCCCGTTACGTAACCGAGAGGGCGCCCCGTGTAGAGTGCTTGGTCTACTCAATCGGTCTTCTTGATGGTCCAAATGCAGACTGCATCACCCAATGCCTTGCAGGACTCTTGATACGACTTGCCCTTGAATCCTCTAAGGTCCAATACCTTTTTTTCACTCCACATGATGATGCTATTCTCTCGTTTTTCTAATCATTTTGAGATTTTTACCGCGATAAGGTACAATGCACTGTAGAGCTTTGAAATACAGTATGCTGAGTTTCTCCGCAATCTCATAGACTGTTCGTGTGCCGTCACAAAGTTCAAGAACATCTCTGTGCTTTTTCTTTGCCTTCTTGATTTTACCCTCGAAGAGGGGCAGTTCTACAATCTCTCTGGCACTGGTTTCCTGCTCCTCTGGACACTCAACATCAACGACACCCTTTTGCAGACACCACTGAGCAACCTCAAGCACATGCTCAACTCGCTTTGACAGGACATCCGCAATCTCGACAGCCGTGCGCTTCTCGTCCACCATAAGAAGGGTATCCACTCCCACATTGGCGAACTGCTTCTTGAACTCAATATTCAGAGCTGAGTCAATCATGAGTGCATCGGCATACGCAACTCCGGGTAGTATAACACAACCATGTTTGACTATGGTGTCAGGAGGAATCAACTCTTCAGCTTTCACCATCACAACTGATTGCGGGGTTTCCTCAACAGCGGAACTGATAGCCGCTGAAGTCCCTGAGCCAACTTCCGACATAACTGGAATTGGATGCTCAACAGGCACCGGTGGAGGCGGTAGCGTAACGTCCTCAAGAAGTCGTGCTACATCCTTGACCTTCTGGAGCGCGCTACCAAGAGACTCTGTGGCTTCGAAAAGAACGCCAAGGATCCATTCCGGGTCCACTCGAGCCAGAATCACAGTGCCTGCATCGGTCATGATATTCATGAGTCGAAGAGATGATTCATGGATTCGGAGAGTGCCCTGAATCGGAGGAAGGGCCTCGTCAGGCAAGGAGAAGGACAGAAATGGTTGGCCACCATTTGTAATCAGCGCATAACCACTGACCGACTCGTCATACCTAAGCTTAGTAAGCACACGCTCAAGTTCCAATGCGGCATCACACCTAGCTAACCGCGACTAATACCTGATTTCTGCTGCGCGCTATTCCATAAGTAAGTTTGTAGCACTTTCGGAAATGGCAGGAGTAGAACCTAGGAACTCGATTATCTCTTCGCGAGAGGGGTGCGTGGCTGAAGGGGAGGATACGTAGAGGGCAGCAACTGCATCTGCGAGGTGAAGGCGGTCCTTCGTCCGGAGACCGGTGAGTGTGCCATAGATATTCCCAGCATTCCAAGCATCTCCCGCACCACATGTGATTTTGCACTCAACCTTGAATGCTGGCACAGCTATGGTTTCATCGTTCTCAATCGACGCAGAGAATTCAGGCGTATGGAGATCTACTCGAACTCCGGTTTCCTTTGAGACCATTTTCGCTGCGTTGAGCCACTCGGTGGAATCCTGCAACCCTCCAAGCCAGTGATCATCTTCTCCCGAGAGCACCCAAGCAAGCCGGCAAGCCTCATTTTCGTTCATGCCTAGAATGTCAACAAGATTCTCCGAGAGCACTCGACTGACAAGAGGCTGCAATATGCTCATGTTATCAGAAGGATCACCTATGTCAAGATATGTTGTTGCGCTGGTTTCATCGCGGACCATCCTGAACAAGTCCTCGGCAAGACTAGCGCCGTGTCGATTATGATTGAGACATAGCAGTGCCACAAGGCCGCTGTTGCGTATGGCATCCAGGTCATTTTCGCTGAGCATGGGAAATTCAAATCCTGCCGCTGAGCCACTGTCACTGACCATCAGGTTAACCTTGCGACCCCGATACTCCGTTTCTATTGAAACCGTGGCGGAGAGACGGCCATCGGTATGAACATGACTAAAATCCAGCTCTGGACTAACCAGACCTCTGAGCATGGAAGCGCCGTGTTCATCAGTTGTCACAATAAGACACGGGTCTGCTCCGAGTGAGAGAAGAGCTGATGCAGTATTGACAGAGTTCCCGCCGCGGCGAATCAACTGAGGGGTATTCATCAAGTTGCCGCCGCCTTGTTCGGCCAATCGCCTTAGCCCAGTCAAGAAGCCTTCGAACTCATCAACCAGTACGAAGTGGTCAAGGAAGAAATCTGGCATGACCACAACACTTGGCATCTCTGGAGGGTTCTGTAGTTTCTCAACGAGCTGATTGTAGTCCAGCTCAATCACCTAGTGTGAAGGTAGGTGAGAAGCTTCCATTAAACCTTCTTCAGTGCAGCCTTGACCATCGCTGTGACTCTGTCCTCGTCAATCCCCGTCTTCTTGGCCACTTTGGTGATCTCACAGTATGCGAGGTCGGACATATTCATTATGCCAATTTCTGCGAGCTGTTTTGCTTCGACCTTCTTAACCGCCCTGAGTGAAGAGAGTTCATCGATTGCTTTGTCTAATCCCTTCACAGACTTAGGTTTTAGAACCGTGGCTGCAATCTTCTTTACGTCTTTAGCGTACTGCTTGAGAGCATCGGTATTCTCCTGATGGGTTGTCTTTCTGCGAAGGTCCACAATTAGACCCATCCTTCGCGCCTCAGCAATTGTCAGTCCTGCTTGTTTTGCCTCGTCTATACTGAATCCACGACCTATCTTTGGACGTGCATCTCTTGGCGATTTCACAACAGGCTCAGCAAAGGTATCAAAGCTCATGGACTATTTCACCTGACTCGGCGCTTGAGCAGGGCGTTCTCTTATTAGGCTTTCGAGGTGGACGTCGTTTGCTATCTATACAGGGCTAATACGCGAATCACTCACAAGGGGAGTTAACAATGGTTCATGAGACATACAGGAAGCTGTTGACCCTCCGGTACATGAATAGTGCACCACAATCTTTGTTTGATTCACTATCTGTAGCAAAGAGATTACCTCCACCAGATGAGTTAACCACTGAGTTCATCACTGACTTCCTTACCTCTTATGAGAACATCAATACACGTGCCTACTATTACTATATCATCAAGGTCATTTGCAAAGAGATAGGTCGTCCTGAATTGATTGAACCTATCCCAAGACCTAAAGAAGTTTCAACTATTAGACGACGTGACCTCTTGACTCCTAGTGAGATTGCTGCATTGCTAAGAGCCTGCAAAGACTTGTATGAACGTGCAATGATAGAATTACTAGTTGAGTCAGGCTGTAGGATTGGAGAGGTGCTTAGTCTTAATGTCGAAGACATTACCACAGATGATAACTT
>DAOVDG010000138.1 GCA_030669595.1 Candidatus Thorarchaeota archaeon | reverse complement strand
ATAATGGCAATGGTTGTGAAAGGCAGAATCACATCGATGAATGCCCCACCTGTGGCAGGGGGAAAGAGAAACATCGTGATTGCCAACACGATGTAGAACAAGAAACCTCCAAACTGAAGGAGTCGGAATCGCGGAATCCATGTCTTTGGATCGAATTTCCTAGACCAAACGCCAGATCTTTCCTGTGTGAAGATTCCGGGAATGAATAGAATTGTTCTAAAACTTGATACTGCTATGTCTGAAACCAAATATGAGAAGTATAGTGGGAAAAGAATCAGCTCACCCCACACGAATCCTGCACTCCATATGACGCATCCTCCAATGGTCACGTACATCATGAACTTATTGCTGAACAGGAAACTGACTCCAGACTTCAGTAGCGATGTGTACTCGTTCATGGTCGGCTTCTGTCTGGCAGCCTCTACTTCGGGGAAATCCTGCACCAGACGCAGCACAATTACTGCTATGACTACGCACAGCACTGCTTGAAGCTGGAATACCCACCCTCTGCCAAGGACCGCGGCGATGATGCTTCCAGGTATCAGAGCTGCAGTTGCCACGATTTGGAAAAGCATTCCAATCTTCCCCCAAAACACGCCATACTGCTTTCTGTCCTTATCACCAGGCATGGCCACTCTGTAGTTATTGTCAAACCAAGCATTGAACGAGCCACTGAGCTGGGAGCTTCCGACACCCATCAAAACATAGAGGGCAATCAGGAAGACAAAGGGAGTTGTGCTGTTAACCAGCGACACCATGTAGTATGCAAGACCATAACAAAGGAATGCTGACGCTATCACGTAGCGTTGACCAATCCAGTCGCCTAACGCACCTGTTGGGTAATCCAACAAGGTCTGGACGATCATCTGAACAACAATTAGAAACCCTACGAGCATCATTCCGTCAATGAAGGAGCCACCGCCTAAAGCCTCCGCCACGAAAACCATGAAGAAAGTGGTGCTAAGTTGTATCGTGGCCGCGACAACAGGAAGCAGCATAGACATTATCTTAGCTAGCCGCAGAATCTTATCGTTTGCGTCAGTCAATCCAAAGAAGGTACCTATTTTGCTCACTACAGGCACCTCCGCTCATGACTGCCATAGAGAACTGCCGCAAAGCGAGTCCCCTTGGGGGCAAGTACCGCGCATTCCACGCAGGCTGCTGCATCTGTTGGTGTCGTTTCACTTCTCATTTCGAATACCTCACAATGCCTTGGACTGGTCACACTATATCCCATTGATGGGAAATGGTGCCCAATTCTGTGACCACTCGTGACCATGTAGTTTACCTTCTATAGGCGTAAGCGTAAGAGATCGCATCAGTGAACTGAACCTTTGGGATCTTCTTCTTCAGCACGGATGAATCTCGATTGTTTGATGCTAAGGCCATATTATCATACTCCTAAGTTTGTATGGCAAACCTTTCTATAGCCCATGGCTTGTACATAAGTCTATATAAAGGTTTGTTCTCCAAACCATTTACTGTATAATCGTCCAGAGTTAAAACCCAATCAATCACTTATCAGACACCTCTACACAATCTACCTTCGGTAGGTGAATGCAAAGCTGATTGCTTCAGTTGACTGGACACTTGCGATATTCTTGTTTTTGAGCACTGACGAGTTCCGGTTGTTAGTTGCTAGAGCCATTGTATCTCACGAGAAATCCTGCTCGGAATCAGTATATAATGCGAAGCCACAATACAGGGTCACAGAAAAGGGTCACATCTTGTGACTATGTTTGGGGAGTCTGATAGTCAAACATATTACAGACCATCTTGCGAACCAATGACATACGAAACCATCAATGAGAGGTTGTTTACGATGGAGATAAAGAAAATAGCAGTTCTCGGAGCAGGTCAGATGGGCAATGGAATCGCCCAAGTCTGCGCACAAGCCGGCTACGAGGTCACGATGCGAGATATCGCACAGAAATTCTTGGACAACGGCATGGCCACGATAAAGAAGAACCTAGAGAGAGGACTCAAGAAGGGGAGAATTACTCAGGAAGAGGTTGACACGGTTCTTGATAGAGTCAAACCAGTTCTTGAGATGAAGGATGCTGTGAAGGACGCAGATCTTATCATTGAGGCCATTCCAGAAATTGTGAAGCTTAAACGCGATACTTGGAAGGAAGTCGATGAACTGGCTCCAAAGGAAGCGTACTTGGCATCCAACACGTCGAGCATTAGCATCACACAGATGGCTGCTGCAACGAAGAGGCCTGAGAAGTTCGTGGGTTGTCATTTCTTTAACCCAGTTCCAGTGATGGGCCTCATAGAGATCATCAAAGGCGCCGCAACGAATGACGAATCTGTCGAAGTCATAAAGCAGCTTGCCAAGAAGCTGAACAAGCAGACCGTGATTGTCAATGAGGCACCCGGCTTTGCAGTGAACCGTCTACTAGTCCCAGCAATCAATGAAGCGATATTCGCAATTCAAGAGGGAGTCACCACGGTTGAGGACATGGACCTCTCAATCAAGCTTGGGTTGAACTGGCCAATGGGTCCGCTCACCTTGGCAGACTTCGTGGGTCTGGACACTTTGCTGTACATAAGCGATTATTTCGTCGACGAATTCAAGGACAGCAAGTACAGAGCACCAGCCCTACTGAGGAAGATGGTGCGCGCAGGATGGATGGGACGAAAGACCCGGAAGGGCTTCTACGATTACTCGGGTGAAAAGCCCGTACCTCAGCGGTTCTAGTTTATGTCGAGGGATGAGTGGATACCTGCAAAGGACCACGACGCCCTCCCTTACTCTTTTTCTTCGTCAAGATTAATTAAATTTGGATATATTATCGACTTTATTTGTTGAAACGTTCTCCTAGTCTAATATGTGGCCTAGCTGTAGTATTAAAGGGTTTGCAACTAATATACACATTAGTTGCTCATAGTTATTGGCTAAAATGTCATTTACCCTACGATCCCTGTGTGTATATTCATAACATACACTCATATTGTTGGTGGGACTATTGGAATGGGGGCCAATTCTTGACAACACGGAATCATCCCTTAATTGCACTACCTTGTGCATTCATTCTTTCGATGGGGTTGGGAGTCGCTCTAGCTGTTGTGATTATGCCTTTCTCATCAACATCAGCATCCCTTGTAGGTGTAACAGTTGCGCTCATAGTTGTCGGTGTATGGTTTGCAATACTCGCGGGTGTCTGGTATGGAAGAAGAGAAGAGAATCTTCTTTGGGCATTGATTGCAGGAGTATTAGGCTGGTTGATGCTAGGAGCGGGTATCTATGCGATATCACCAAATGTAGCATTTCCTTTTACAACTGTGATTTGCATTCTTATGTTTTTCATTTCATACAAATACATGGAGTTGAACCAAGACAGTTTCATTCCCATACCCCATCTAATTCGTGAAGATGAAATTCCTGATTATCAACAGCAATATCCATACAGCCATGATCCAGGGCGGATTAGACAGAAACCTAGGGATTTAGACCAGACTTCAAAACCAAGGTATTGGGGTAGTTGGAAGGGAAAGGTCATACTTGCAATCGCGGAAGCTAGAACGCAATTAGCCTTGAATGAGATTATTGCAGGAACTGACCTGCATTCAAGTGCAGTAACGATAGCTATCAAAGAGCTACAAGAGACTGGAGACATTACATACGAAATTAATCAAACATATCTGGTTGAACCTGAATTATATCATGAATATAGAGCATACATCAAAATGAATCAAAGAAAAACGCCCGGCTATTCACAACCAGCTTCAAAACCGCAGGCAACGGTCAGCCACAAACATAGAACTAACAATGGCGAGATGGTGCGATCAAAGAGTGAAGTGATTGTGGCTAACACATTAGCGCATTTAGGAATCAATTACGAATATGAAAAGCGACTAGAAAATCCGCATGAAAGCAGTGACTCTATCCATCCCGACTTCACGATTCATCACAATGGGAAAGTACTCTATTGGGAACATCTAGGTATGCTCCAACGATCGTCTTACAAGGCAAATTGGGAGAGGAAGAGAAGCTGGTACTACAAATGTGGATTTGGCGATTCTCTCATAATTTCAAGAGATGGTGAGGATGGAAGCATAGACGCACAGACCATTGAGGCTATTGTGAGGAGTAGAATATTGCAGTCAAGCTGAATATTTGCAACAGAGGAGAAAATCTTTGTTTCAGCGGGGTTGCACGAAGGCCAATCACGTGTTCATAATCCTAATAACAGAAGCCGGATGGTACGGATTAGGTTCATCATTGAAGCGATTCTGAGCAGCTCTCCGTCGAGGGGCAATTTGAGCACAGGAAAAATCTGTTTCTTCATTTTCTATCACCTGAAGGTGGGCAGGGCGATCCCAATATGACGCATCCCTCTAGGACGCATCTCAGGACACATCGCTGAATGCCCCGACCTTGATTCAAAATCCAATCGCGCTCAAATTAAATGAACATGTAGTTCCAACAGTCGCTCCGATAGTGAATCCAACCACAGTTCCGCTTACCTGAATCATTTGAGGTGATTCGGTAATCGTTGTAGCCGGACTGGTAGCACTGATATGAATTTCAATTATTTTGTCCACAGATTGCAAAACTGGAATTGTCGCGGTTACGTGCGTCAATCCACTTCCCAACAAGTAGTCGAACTGGTACTCAATGATGGTGTCACCATCCTTCAGTGTGTAATATCCGAATCGGATAAGTTGTTTCTTCTCGTCATGAACACTGAACTCAATCAGGTCGATGACCCTGAACATATCCTTGACCCCCGTGACACTCTTGTTGTGCATGACAACTCGGTCAACCAATACCCCCTTCATCTTTCCGAACTTGGGATAGCTGAACTTTACTGGCTTGCCGATCTTCGACAATGCCTTCTCACGGCATTCATCCAGTATCGATTGTTTGGCCACTTGATTGCCTCCTAGAAGGACCCGTTCATGCGGATGGCCCCAGCTTGGGATACAAGGGATCTTACATCCTATCGTGAATGTGTATTCCCGTTTGGCATGGTTCATGACCCACAGTCTAATCCAGACTTCATCTTCCTGAAGATGTAGGTCTCCCTTGAATATGAAAAGCCTCGGTACGATGATTCTGTCCCTTGTTGGGTATTTCGGTTCTGGTGGTTCTATCGTCATTGCATTCGCAAATATTGGAATGACGCAGAGAAACACCAGAACAAATCCAATTGCTAATTTCGTTCTCATTTCCATCTCATTCACCTATTTCAAATATTCCATTTTCCTCTAAAGCTTTCTGTATTATCTCCATAGCAGTTTCAAATGAAAGAGAGTATTCTAAATTATAATAGTCCTGAATACTACCATCATCCCCATCAATAAGAGCATCCGAAAAGGCTTTCCAAG
>DAOVDG010000096.1 GCA_030669595.1 Candidatus Thorarchaeota archaeon | reverse complement strand
TCCACCAAGCCTCAACTTCATCATGCTGAACACAGTTTCCACAAGACTCCTCTTTCCGTACCTGTGAACTCTCTTCCACTCCTCAGGGTCTGCTCGGTACTCCCTCACCATCTTCCCATATGCCCAGTGACTCTTCGAGTTGATACTCGAACTGCTCTTCGGCTCGATGGCTGGATATGCACCGATGTCAGCTATGAACTGGACATTCCTCCTTGAGATGTATGCCTTGTCACCATAGACTGTCTCAAGACTGCTCTTTGAGACCCTCCTGACCAGTGGGACCATGAACCTTGGATCACCTCCCGGCTTACCTCTGACCCGAGTCGCATGGACCAACAGAGTGTCAGTGTCCACAGCGTTGTGTAGCGCGTGGAAACGCCTTCTCCGGGTCTTCTTGAACCTCACCAAGACCCACTCTCCACCGGTGGAGTGAGAGAACCCAGAAGAGCCTACCGCCAGGTTCTCTGGAGGAGGTCTCTTCCTGGCAAGGAGTTCGTACATTCTGTGAAGGAGCTGAGTGTCGATCCTCTTCAGGGCCTTGTGGAGAGAGGAATAGCTTGGCGTTCTATCAAGGCCAAGACGACGTGACAGATATGGATTGAAGTCTACAAAAGCGATGAAGTCACGATAGCTGAGTCCGGTGTCGAACTTGAGCCCAAGAAGGACGAAGAGAGCAGGAAGGGGAAACTCGACGGGGCGACCATGCTTGTATCTGGTGTCAGGAACAGTATTGCAAAGGCTCAAAAGCTCTTCGAGCAAGAAATGATAACGGCGGGTCTTGGCCGTATCATATGATTTGTAGTAAGACATGAATCAAGTGACATGGTCATTCCGCCTCTCAATTCTTGTATTATTCCACAGGGCCCAAAAAGTGCAAACAGTTAATAGCATTTATTTCTCAGCGCTCCTTGTGGTTGGGATAAACGGAACCAGCTCAATGCTGAATTTTATAACAGTAGACCGAGTTTAGGCCATTAATTCCTTGCGCACGCCAAAAAAAAACGAGGGGTTTTTCAATGAGGACCGATTTGCTTTCCAAACTGCTGTGTCTGACAGTAATTTCTTTGCTTCTTGTACCGCCGTTAACCGTGCCATTTTCCAGCTATTTTCCATCTGGAAACTCACCGGCGGGCATGACTGAACAACTCAATGCAATTGATGATTCATTCATATCGTCGTCAACTACAGACCGCGCTCAGCCATTGAGCTCAGAGGGACCGTCAAGTACTGACGATGATTGGTATCGTCAAGACGAAAACAACAACTGGTTTGACTCCCGCAACATGCTAGCGTCTTACAGACAATCCGCAAAGAGCATTCAACGTTGGGAAACACGCCTGTACGAAGACGCAGGCTCTGGTATGAGCATTCGCTATGAAGTTGCAGGAAACACTCTCAATGTTGACGTTTCAATTGGCAGCTACAGCACAATCACGTACGCTTTCGAAGAGGGTGCCCTTCAAAGCCTAATAGTTCCAAGCACTGAACTGAGCCAGGATTATGGATACCCATCATTGCCATACAGAAACGTGATGCTCTCCATCCCCGACTATGCCAACGTGAACTCCATTGAGGTTCGTGACCAAATGTTCGAATCTATTGATGGACTTAGAATCATGCCGGGACCTGAACCACTGGAAGTTTCAACTCAACCGGGACTTCTGAAAGCGCTTTTCCTTGATCCCGCTGCTTACTCTTCGGCTACGTTTGCACCAGATGATATCGTTGAAACTGATATCGTGAATATGGGTGATGAACGGGGGCTTTGCATGACACTGCATCCCCTGAAGTACAATCCCACGACAAAGGAGGGCCGGCTTGCCATCCAATTTACTGTTGAGATTCAATTTGATGTATCCATCTCACCCGAAGATTTCATCGATCCTTCAGCATCCTTCGGACCTTCATTCGATAACGGCGAAGGTTATGTCCTCATTGCTGATGAAACATTTGTAACTGCATTGGAGGATTTCGTGGATTGGAAGACAGACATTGGCTTCAATGTCACCATAGAAACTGTGCAAGACATCTATCTGAGCTACCCAGGAGACGACCACGCAGAGCAGGTGCGCAACTTCATCAACGCAACATACCATAATAGCGGCACAGAGTACTACTTGATGGTGGGCGACTGTGATATTGTTCCGACTCGTGAAGTATGGGACCCATATGTTACTGGAGGACTTGATAACGGTACCGAACCAACAGATCTCTACTTTGAGTGCCTAGATGGGGATTGGGATGCTAACGACAATGGGCTCTATGGCGAGCTTGCTGATAACGTAGACTTGTTCCCAGAAGTAATGGTCGGTAGACTTCCTGTTCAAACTCCTGAACAAGCACAGCAAGTATGCACTTCCATTATTCGATTTGAGAGCAGTCCTGTTCTTGGTGACTGGATGGATGACTTCCTTCTAATTGCTCCTGACTGCTTCAATAGCGGAGATGGGGCCAACATGGTAGAAGAAGAGATCAATCAGAAGTTTCTCTACGACTCGTTCTTTGATGTTGAACGGCTTTACCCCACAGACGGCTCGTTGTCTCATCAGGCAACGATTGACGCAATTAATGCTGGAGTTAGCCTAGTGGACTTCTTCGATCACGGAGGCTATGACCAGTGGGTAAGTTCCCTAACGGCTTCTGAAGCACTTGACCTAAATAACGGCAACATGAGTTTCCTTGCCTTTGCCATGGCTTGCGAAACTGCAGCGTTCGATGTTGAAAGTGTGGAACCGACGATAAGCGAAGCTTTCTTCCGCGCCACGAATGGAGGAGCGATTGGATATATTGGTGCTACACGGATTGCGTGGGCTGGCTACCATGCATTTGACGGTTTTCACCATCGCTTCTGGAATAACTTCCTTCAAGATGCACTGGACCAGCAAATAGCCAGTCCAAAGAAAGCGTTTCAATCAGCATTATACGAAGTTGTTACGACATTCGACATGACAAATTCGATTAGCTTGGAAACGGTGTACCAGTCCATCTACTTTGGTGATCCCACGTTCAATTTCTACTGGACGCATAACGTAACAACTGAGGCTTCAGCAGTCGAGACCGATGAAGAAGTTCAGCTCGATGGTACCTGCAAATTACTCAACAACAACACTCCTATAGTAGGAATTGTAAATGTCACAGTCAAAGACCCATTTGGCACAATTGTCTATGACGATATGCTCACAACCAATGTCCTTGGTGAATACACTGCTACTTTCTATGTCAATGAGTATCCTGGGCGTTACACGGTAGAAACCGCAGTACACGAACCATTCGTACATACCACGTTAACCGACTTCCATGTTGGAAACCTCAATGTGGCTGTTGGTCTAGACTTCACACCTGTCTATAATGCTCTTCTTGATTTCAGTGGCACTTCAGACCAAGATGGTTCCGGTACTGCTTATCTTCTTGATGCACAGGGCAGCGTACTTCAGACGAAGGTATTCACCATCACTTCTGGGGTATTCTCGTCTGACATCAACATCACTGATTTTGGCATGTTACGCCTTTACGTGGAAGCTGACAATAGTACTCATCACGGTGGCGACAGCATCCTCTTTCAAGTCAAGCGAGGCGATGTACTAATAATCGCAGATGACACCGGTTCGATGGGGATATCATATCCCGGTGGCTGGGTGGACGACAATGCTGGCGACTCAACCAATTACGCCGACTTCTATGTTGCGCTCCATGAGGAGTACAACGTGTCCATCTACTATCCCCGTTGGAACTCAACTCCCAGCCTATCCCTACTCGAATCATATAGCATAGTTGTAGTTTCAGTTGGCGATAACTACGGAGATCCATTAGTTGCTCCCAATAGCTACCTGTTGGACGTGCTCTTCGACTACCACAACAACGGCGGTAACCTTCTATTCGAAGGGTGCAGCATTTTGAACACTCTAAGTGCTGAGCACGGAGCCATCTTCCCGAGTCTATTCCACGTTGAGTTCGATCAACATATCACCAATTCTGGCAGTCTGAACCTCGAAACTGGAGCGCACCCCATTACCTCAGGTCTACCAGCAACCATTCCGTTAGCTGGGGGACTGGGTTCACCGTACGCAGATGTATTCACCCCAACCAATGGATCAATGCATGTTGGCGGCTACAGCGGCAGCTTCACTGGTGATAGTGCGATTTCAGCTCTGTCACCCTCACCCGCGTTTGGTGGGGTTGTATTCATTGGATTTTCAATTGATGCTATGGACAATCAAGAATACCGAAGTCAGCTCATCAAGAACTCGGCTGCTTTTCTACTATATCCAACTCTGATGGCAACTCTCTCTGACAACGCTTTGCAAACAGGAACCTCGGAAACAATCACAATTGATGTGATTGAGTGTGCAACTAGCACACCCGTTCCAGGTGTCCTTGTCACCTTCGAGGGATGCGGTGTTTCTGCGTCGAACTACACATCAGCTGACGGAAATTGCACGATCTTCATCAATCCGAGCACGGAAGGGATCATTAATGTCAACGTTACGAAGTCAGGCTTCCTGAACTACACAACGGGCATCATCGTTTACGACACCCCGGTAGTTGATATTGACACGGACCCAGTCTTCCTGTCGATAAACGAATCACAAGTGCTGACTGTTATTGCCAGTGACTACTATGAGGGTAACCCACTTGAAACCTGTTTCATCAATCTCACTGGCTGTGGTGTTGCTGATTCGGGTTACACGAACTCTTCAGGCTTGATTGATTTCGTTTTGACTCCCACTGAGGCTGGTCAAATCACAATTGAAGCCAATCTGACTGGGCATATCAATTTCACCGGTTACGTTCGTGTTTGCATTAGAGCTGCGGTCTTCCAAGATCAGGATCCGTGGGATTATTCCGCTATCACAGATATTCTTGCGGCTTGGGACATATATTATGACGTTTTCTCGAGTTCGGACATTGGTTCTGTAGATCTTTCTTCATATCAAAAGGTCATAATCTCATCCGATCAGCCTTCAGGCTTCATGGACGCCGTTTACAGCAACTTGGGTTGGTTTGAGGACTATGCAGCTCAGGGAGGCACACTGGAAGTCAATGCGGCTACAAACTCATACTGGGTCGATGGCATGATTCCTGGTGGACCAATCTATGTTCATTCCACCAGCGATGTGGTGAACATTGTCAACCCTGCACATCCTGTACTGTTGAGCCCAAATTTGATCACTGATGAAGAGTTGGATGGCTGGTGGTGGTCAGTACACGGCTATCTTACTGACATTCCTCTAGGGTCGGAGGTTATCCTTACAGATCAATCAGGCTATCCCGCCCTTATTGAATTCCGCTTTGGTGTCGGAGCTATAATGGTTTCCACACAGACCCTAGAATGGGGTTATGGCCGCGGTTATAGCAACTTGCTTGAGAACTTTCTATTGCACACTCCCATCAGACATGACCATGACGTGGCCGCTGGTCTTGAAGCACCAACTCACCTCAACCCAGATGAACCAATCTTGCTGAATGCTACGGCCTACAACATTGGCACGAATACTGAAACGAATGTGTTGCTTCAACTCTTCATTGACGACATTGAGGTCGACTCATTGCTCATCTCTGAGCTTGTCAATGGTACGAGTGAAACCCTCTCCTACTTATGGACTCCCTCTATTGAGGATGTCTATAACGTGACTGCATACGTGGTCCCTGTGCCCGACGAAGGGAGCATCACCAACAACCCTGTAACGAAGATGGTTGTGGTCTTCGATATAGCGATATCTGGACCTGTTGCGGTCTTTCAGAATTCGGATCCATGGGGCTATCCTTCTATCACTGAGGTACTTACCCTTTGGAGCTTGGATTACGATGTCTATTCAGCTTCGGATATGGGCATTGTAGATCTTTCTCCATATGAGAAGGTCGTAATCGCATCTGAACAGTCTTCAAGTTTCATGGAATCTCTTCACAGTAACTTGGATTGGTTCGAGGATTATGCAAACCAGGGCGGCATCTTGGAGGTCAATGCGGCTACAAATTCATACTGGGTCGATGGCATGATTCCTGGTGGACCTATCTATGTTGATTCCTCCAGCAATACGGTGAGTATTGTCAACCCCACACATCCTGTGCTATTCGCCCCCAATCTGATCACTGATGCGGAGTTGGACGGTTGGAGTAGTTCAGTCCACGGTTATCTTAGCAGCCTTCCTCCAGGAGCAGAGGTTATCCTTGTAGCTGAACCAGACCATCCCGCCCTTGTTGAATTCCGCTTTGGTGCTGGAACCATAATGGTTTCCACGCAGACCCTAGAATGGGCTTATGGCCGCAATCTCAGCAACATCCTTGAGAATATCCTATTGTATATTCCCGCCAGATATGATCATGATTTGGCCGCCGGTCTTCAAGCACCAGCGAATCTCAGTCCAGGTGAATCAGTCTTGTTGAATGCTACTGCTTTCAACACTGGCTTGAGTATTGAAACGAATGTACTGCTCCAACTCTTCATTGACGACATTGAGGTCGACTCATTGATCATCTCTGAACTCGCCAATGGCACCAGCCAGACACTCTCCTACTCATGGACTCCCTCTGTTGAGGATGTCTATAACGTGACTGCTTACGTCGCGCCTAAGCCAGATGATGAGAATACCGGGAACAATGCTATCACACAGCTGGTTACAGTCAGGGAGCTTCATGACTACACAATGGAGGAAGGAATTGCAACATGGTTGGATGCGCAGGCTAACGGTGAGAATCTAAATCTCAATGGTGATGATGTATCCACCTCCGTTGCGTTGCCGTTCATCTTTCCATGCTATGATACTACCTTTGACATGGTCTATGTCAGCAGTAACGGTTGGCTCTCCTTCAGCAACCCCAATCCGTGGCAATATAACAACCCATCATTCCCGTCAGCTGATCCGGATTTCGCATACGCGCTAGCGCCGTTCTGGGATGACTTGCGTGCGGAAAACAATGTCTATGCTTGGACAACCGCAGAATGGGTGGTAATAGAATTTAACGACTATGATTACCTAGGTGGGAACCTCCTCGGAACATTCCAAGTAGTCCTGTACGCTAGTGGCATAATTCAATTCAACTACCTTGAGATAGTCAATATACAATCTGGAACTGTAGGACTCAACTACGGGGACGGGATTTACCACAACAACTATCTCGATGACGATCTTGGGGGAGTCACAGATTTCGCTCTTAGATTTACATATCAAACCTACGAGCATGACCTCGGCGCCTCTCTCAACGTGCCCTTGGAACTTCCTGTGGATACTCAATTCATTATCGATGCTACAGTAACCAACTGGGGAACGTCGGACGAGTTTAGTGTCGCATTCAGCCTCTACATTGATGACGTTTTGGTTTCATCAGTGGTTGTCCTACAGTTGGACTCAAACGAGTCCTACGTGCTAAGTTATCCTTGGACACCAACTGAGATAGGGACTTACAACATTACTGCTTATGCTGAACCAGTACTTGGTGAATCCTTCACTGAAAACAACGTCGCTACGGCGCTCCCAATCGTAGGTGGAACATACTTTTTCATCGTTGAGCCCGCCACTGGGGCGACTGCTTCGGGAGGTCAGGTGTACGTTGAGTTCGACGCCTCAGATTCGGAGAACCTACAAGAAATCAGCGTGTTTGTGAATGGTGAATTCATAACATCGTGCCCGATCACAAACAATTTCGACCTCAATGTTCCAGTCTTTCAGAATGGTACAAACACAATCGAACTGATGGCATTCTGGTCAGACTCGACAATTCTCAACGCCACAGTCACAGTCAACTCGGTTGATGTAGTTCCAATCGCCCTTCCGAATCCAGGCGACTATATCAACTGGCGTATCGAGACAGATTCGTACACACAAGATATGAACTTCACCTTTGGTGATTGGAACTCTGAGTTTGAAATGAATGTTTCATCGATATGGCATATGTACGATGACAACGGGACAATCATAACCCTCAACCTAGAAATGGTAATCAACGTGCTCAATGGATACATTCCGTACTGTGGTGGTATGGGCTTGGACTACCAGCACTTATTCTATTTCTCAGGTCTACAAAGTCTAGAAGTAATCGGCTCGTTTGCTGATATAGGCGATACCGCATCGTTCTTCGCATGGAATGATCTCATGATCGTAGATGGATCCACAATATACGAAGGATACGCTGTGTGGATTCTCAGCAACGCGGAACACATGATGACGGCGTACGCTCTTCGACAAACAGGATTGCTCGTATACATGAGATCGGATGATCCACTAAGTCCCTTCGAGGGTTACATCACCGAAACCAACCTTCTTCCCTCCTATGACACGACTGCGCCAGTCTGGTCTGAAGATCCCACCGATCAGAACGTAGAACTTGGTCACGCCCTCAGCTACAGATTGACGGCAATCGATCCTTCGGGCATCAGCACATGGTGGCTGAATGATACGGTTCGTTTCGCTGTCAGTGTGGATGGTCTTGTGACTAGTATAGTA
>DAOVDG010000129.1 GCA_030669595.1 Candidatus Thorarchaeota archaeon | reverse complement strand
ATCGTCAGTGTGACCGGGCTCTTGGGCATAGCTGCCGTTCGTCTGGCAGAATGTGCAATCGAGAAACACGATGAGGGCTGGACGAATATGGTTGCTGGTCTGATTCTTCTGTACTACCCCGTTTGTCTGGTTGGGTGGATGCTGGTGGCTTTGCTATCTGACTTGGCCTACATATTCCTGAGCATTCTAGTTGGATACAATACAGTTCTCCTGCTCTTCCTGCCTATCCGCTTCCGCAGGATCACTGAGAGAATCGTGCCTTTCTGGTTCACGGTTCCCAGCATCGTGCTTGGATTCACTCTGCCATTACTGCTTTTCCTTCTGTGAAAACAGCAGCCGGTCTTTCCAAGGAGCAGCAAGTGCCAATCATCTAGGTGTCAGTTCTCGGCTCACAGGGCATACAACGAAGAAGGGACATAAGAGGCCTCACTGGCCGCTTCTTTCACTCATCGATTGAAGTCGGCTGAAGTCAGCGGCTTTGGTGTCAGTGTCAGCTTGTATATTCTCAAGGAACGCTATCGTTCGCGCAAACAACTCCTCTTTATGTTCTCTCTCATTCATGATTGGATGACCTGCGCCCTCGACCAGCCATACGTTCTTCACATTCGCCCCTATTCTTTCATAGATCTTACTTGCACTGTCATTTGACACCTCTTCGTCAATAGACCCTTGGATTAGAAAGGTTGGACATGTTACCTTGCTCAAGGACTTCTTGAGCTGTTTCAGGCCGTCAAGCACGGCGAATCCGATTGATGAGGGAATCCAGTCATATCCGACCCAACCTTGCTCCTTCAATTCCTCTGAGGCTGGCGAAGGAACTCTCTCCGGAATGACACGTCTGAGAATCGGTATTCTGCTTAGTATAGGCAACAGCGGCAAGAGTCGATTCTGAAGACCAATTGGTGCAGCCCACGTCACTATGGCATCAATCTCCTTGTGCTCTGATGCTATGATCAGTGCAAGCAGGCCTCCAATACTGTGACCGACGACAAAAATGTGGTCGCACTCTTGTTGAAGCCTTTTAACCCCCTTACGTGCATCAGCTATCCAGTCAGCGAAAGTGATGGTGTAGAGGTCCTCCGGCTTCGTTCCAAATCCTTTCAGGGTTGGCAACCAAACGGTCATTCCTGTCTTCATGTGCAGAGCATTGGCAAACTCCTTCAAATCCCAAGCAGTCCCTCCTCCTGCACCATGAAGCAGTAGACAACCCGTTCTTGTACCTTTGATGAAGAGAGGCTCGGCTCCCTTCAAGTATTCAGTCCTCATGTCAGTTCATCCTTGTTGACGAGTGTTCTATAGGCTTCTTCAATGCTCTTTTCTATGGGTCCATCGAATTCGCAGGGCTAAACTTCGAATCGGTATCCGGCCGCACACACCTTGCTCGTTTCCGGGTATAGAGTGAGTATGTCCCTCTTTCTTCTAGTACAGTGACATGGGACGACTAGCGAGATGTTCTCTAGTGACTCGAGCCTGTCAAACCCGTGAAAGCCCCCTATGACCCCGTAGACCTCGCCAAACTGTGCAGCGGATCTTAGTATGTTCTCCAAACCCGGATGACTGCAGCCTGTTATCACAACAAGCCCCTTGCTGGTCTCGATGACAAGGGACTGCTCCTTGGTGAACTGTCCAAGTTCACCTGTTGTGAAGATACCGTCTGAGATTGGTGCAGCTCCGCTAACCTCTACCAATTCAACATTGGAGAGGGATGACAGCTTTCTCTTGAATCGACCTGAGAATGACCTTGGAACAAAGACCCTGACCTCCCCGAGCTTGTCCACAATCCCTATTCCTCCGACGTGGTCGCCATGACTATGCGATAGCACAATTGTGTCAATGAGTGCAAAATTCACCTCGAACCTCATCATATTGAACAGCAAAGTGTCTACGTCGCCGCCTGTGTCGAAGAGGGTATTCTCTCCGACCAAGCAAGCGAAACCCCATTGTCTTCTGAAGCCCTCTTTGGCCTCGTTGTCATAAACGATTCTTATTTTCGTTTGCTCACCTCACACACCTTGCATACTGATGGGGTGGCCCTTGAGATAAATCCTTTTCAATCTTACAAGCCGATTTTATACACATCGGGTACAGGTTTTGTCAATCCATTCGAATCCCAATGTGGTGGGAGTTTCATTATCGAGTGGGAACCTCCAGCGAACTAGCGTTTCCCAGAAGACCATGGGACGTGGTTTCACTGATCGTCTATTCCAGCATAATCCGGTCCGGATATGTATCGGACAACCCCTACTGAGGCGAGTTATGCGTGAGATGGAGCGCAAGTGTTCTATTTCGTATTTCGGGATTGCCTTTGCCCCTAGTTGGGGTCTTAGCAACCACTAGCAGTTGCGCTTGGCTAGGTCGCCAGTGGCAATCTTATGCGGAACGTAGCCCCTTTGTGGTGCTTCGATTCGACTAGATCTATTGATCCCTCGTAGGTATTGAGGATCTGTCGTGCCAGATACAAACCAAGCCCGCCCCCGCGAGTAGAAACCCCTTTCTGGAATAGCCTTCCACGTATCTTTTCCGGGATTCCAGGCCCATTGTCTGAAACAAGTATCTGAGCGTGGTCATCAACTCTCGATACTGCAATCTCGGCGGTTGCATTTGGTCCTGTATGCTCTGCAATATTCCTAAACAGATTCTCAAAGACCATTGGTAGCAGCTCGCCGCCAGTCACGAGAAGCCTCCTTGCCCCCTTCTCGGCTGACACTCTGACAGTGAGCCCTTCGTGCACCTCTTCTGCTTGGACTGCAATCTGTTTCATGAGGGTGAGGATATTATTTCCCCGCCAGGGACGAAGCCGTCCAAAAGCTATCAGAACCTGCTTCATTCGCTCAGCCCCTGCGATTACGTGGCTCAACATCTTGGCTCTTTCATCGAATACTCCCGCAGAAAGCATTTCTATTGATTCAGTGTAGCCAAGCACGATTTGGAGGTCATTGCTGAGGTCGTGCCGAAGCAACGATCCATAGAGTTCGAGTTCTCGTCGTTGTTGCTCGCGTTCCTTCTCAACCCTTTTCTGCTCAGTGATGTCGTACATCACTCCTTGTACCAAGCTGTAACTACCAGAACTGTCTGGGATGTTCTCAACGATATCACGAATCCAGCGTATCTCTCCGTCCTTGCGAGTGATGCGATAGAACCGTTCTTCCGAATAGCCGGAAATTTCATGCAGTTTACGGTCACACTCAAGGACGCGATGCCAGTCGTCCGGGTGAATGATGCCGTCCAGCGTCACTTTCTTCGTGATGAAATCTTCCTCAGTGTAGCCAGTTATTTCCTCGACGGCTCCGTGGAAAAAGATTGGTGTCCAATTTAGATCACCGTGATAAGCGATTCCTCGGAAGTTCCGTAGAAACGATGTATATCGTTCTTCGCTCTTCCGTAATGCCTGCTCAACCTGAGCGTGCATTGTAATATCCAAGCTGTACACAGCCACCTGTCGAATCCTTCCGTCTGCATCGATGATTGGATGGGCATGGACCTCGACATTCCTAGCATTGCCATCTTGGTCGTGGTGAATATGCTCCATCACGACATGATTCTTCGTTTTCAGCGCTTTCTTAACTGGGCATGTACGAGATGCACACGGTTTCGTACGATTATGAATGAGTGAAAAGCAGTTGGCACCATCTGGCAAGGACCCATTATGAGCGGCTTGGTTTGCCATTAGTACTGTGTAATCCTTGGCATTGACCAAGTAGAACGGGTGTGCTAGAGCCTCCATCACATTCTGCAATAGGTGACTCTGAGCGCTCATCTTCGCTTGGTCGTGATTGCCGCGCAACCTACCATTTTTCTTACGAGTGGTTTCCTATGTTTTCACCCTTTAAGACCCAGAACCAACAGCAGATTGACTAGGAACCATGGGGCGCACTACTACTTTCTTAATTGAATGATATCTATAAAGTATTCCAGTCCTTTATGATTATCATGTGTGTATTCCGCTCGTCGTTGACTTCATGTTCCGCTGTGGATTGCGCGAAGGGATCTCTTTCAGGGCCTGACATTTCAAGGCTTGCTGACACCATCAAGTATGCCTGTACGGAGGAGTGAAGGCCTTTTCCAATGTGGAATTCGTCCAGCGTGGGTATCATGAGCAAATGAACATCCTCTGGAGGCCGTAGCTGCCATCTTGTGCTGAATGCTGCAAGAAATAAGGGAACCTGTTTTCTTGGGACATAGCAATTCCTCAATTGCTCTTCAGTGGTAGAGGTGACAAAGACGTTGAGTACGAAAGAGAAAGAGTCAGATAATGAGCTTCTAGTGATACTTGCCTACGGGGTTTCAGGCGGCTCGGTCGAGAAGGAACTTGAGAACATCACCGGTGTCAATCCAGAAAAGAAGACTGTCCACACGAAAGAGACAGGTCATATCATTGTGATGCCAGAGGTTCAGTTAGGCTTGGGCGCTTCTGACATTGGGTTTGGTGATGGTGCTGCTCTTGTCTTGGTCATAATCGCCATAATGATGGCGGTTTTCGCGACAGTCTGGACAATCGTGATGATACTTTTTTCCGTCGTGACACTAGGCGGGTTCATTAAAAGGCGATTCCGAACACGCATTATCATGGAGCGCGAGAATCTCGAGTTCATTGGAAAACTATCGGTGTTGACATTCAGAAGAGGTGGAGTTCTGAACCACTCCCTCGGACAGGATCAATATGATGAGTGGATGGGGCAGACATTCAGCCTCTTTAAGCAACTCAAGCTCCTGCGACAAGGTAGTATGGGCCTTGGTTTTGCTTGGGGAGTCGTTGAGGTTGGGTTCAAGCTGTACCAAATTCTCTTCGATGCTTCGTTTTCGTACAATCTATGGCCGTTCAGATTGGTAATGGTAATGATTTTCATTCCCCTTATCTTGTACAGTCCGATTCTGGAGATGAAGTTCAGAAGGGCGTTCGAAACAGGTGATGAGAACATAGCTAGACTAATCACCAACGAACCATCTTTCAATCCGGATAGCCCCATGAGCTTCAAAGAAAAACCGCGATTAGTCGATTTCACGTGGAAAGGGATTTAGCCGCTCTCTTCAAGCAAGGATTACACTTTCTGATATGCTGCGGTTTCCTCATTGAAAGCTGGTAGTGTAGGTACCTTCCAGAATGCTCATCTCAAGATGGTTTCCTGTATGGCCTAAGCTTCAAGTCCAGCGCAAACCTGAATAACACAAACGGTCTACACAATGCATGGGGGAAACAATTGGTCGACTCATCTGATACCAGAATCAAAGACTTTCTGAGTTCCGTAAGAGCTGGCGAATCACATGTCTATGCCGAATACGATTGGTCGGGTATCAAAACACTGCGAATGTTCTTACCACTTCTTTGCGGTTTCGCTGTCACCTTGCTAGGAGTGTACGTGATGTGGATTGACCATGTTGTGATTCCAGATAACCCATGGCTTAGACTCACTGTCTTGTTCGGTCCGATTGCAATCGGCACAGGTCTCTCATTTCGCTATCTCCTCAGCCAAAATAAAATGGTCAAAGACTACGAGGTGCGAGGGGTTAACAGGTTACAGCTTGGCGCTGCCATGTCATTCCTTGAAATGATTCATGAAGGCTATGTGGATGTAGGCAGGGTCATCGAACCCAAGAAACCAGAGGAACACATTGAACTCCCAACAGCCGCTTATGGTTCGGCGCTCATTGTCCTAGGCAAGATAGACCCCGAAATGAAAACGAGATGGTCCACACTTCTCAGAGAGAAGATATCTCCACATGTATCCCTATGGTCGAAG
>DAOVDG010000063.1 GCA_030669595.1 Candidatus Thorarchaeota archaeon | reverse complement strand
TTGTACCGTAAAGTCCCGAAAGAACAGAGGGAGGAACTCAGACGGTTTCGTGCCACTCATCCCTTCAAGAGAATCGTTGTTGCCGGGCGCAAGTGGGAATATCTATGCTCGCCAGCTCAGGAGGAAACCATCCTATTCCTTGTTGGTGGATTGAACTATGCTGAATTCGCGTTTCAACACATAATGGGATTGGAAGAAAACTACCGTGTTGTTACCCCGAGCTACGGCCCAGCTCCAACGGTTGAAGGTACCTTGCAGGCCATTGTTGCAATCTTGGATCGAGAGGGAGTTGAGAAGGCACATGTGGTGGGGCAATCGCTGGGGGGGCTTATTGCACAATGCCTTGTGCGCAAATACCCCAACAGGTTTGAAACGATGATTCTATCCAATACAACAGCTCCCGCTGAAGGTATCGACCCGGAGATTCGAAAAAATAAAATCAGTATCATGAAGAATAAAGTGACGTACATGCGCTGGTTCCCTTATTGGGTGATACGGAGAATTATTGGACGGAAGTTCGCCAAACTTCTTTCTATTGATACAGACAAAGCGGAATTTTGGAGAGCTTTCCTTACGGAAACCCTTCAACACAACACCACCAAGCAGGATATGATCAATACAATTCGGATAATGATAGACCTTGGGGAGAACTACACCTTCACAAAGGGTGACCTTCGGAAATGGCTTGGTCGTGTCCTTCTAATGGGATCGGACTATGACCCAGCCTTTGATCCCATCGAGTTGAACGCCCTGAAAGGGCTGTATCCACAGGCTGAGAAGTATACATTTCGAGGAACGGGTCATCTGGCAATTCTCACCAGATTCGATGAGTATCTGAAAATAGTCACCAGTTTCATCCAATCTTCTAGATCCTAAGATCATGTACTCAATGATACCATTCTCCCAGCCAATTGGTCTTTTTTCTGAGCAGACAGGTAGACTGCTTTGCATAATGAGATTCTTAGGGGAGGCTTCCATCTTGTGTTGGCTTAGGAAACTGTACTAGAACTTCTTGATCTGCGTGAGATGTGCAATGCAAGCAAGAATTGCAGACGCCTTTTTATGCAGACTGAGCCAGAGGCAACAGGGTAGTACCGATGCTAAAGGTGTACAACACACTGTCCCGATCAAAGGAAGAATTTAGACCGCAGGAAGAGAACACTGTAAGAATGTATGTCTGTGGTCCGACTGTCTATGATTACCCCCACATAGGCAACGCCAGGTCTTTCGCAGTGTTCGATACAATCCGGCGATATCTGGAGTACAAGGGATACCGTGTGTACTTCGTCACCAATTTCACCGACATTGATGATAAGATGATCAACCGTGCGAAAGAGGAAGGTATCACGGTTGCGGACTTGGCCAGCAAGTTCATCGCGGAATACAGGATCATTGCAGACCAGTTGAACCTGAAGCCAGCATCAATCAACCCCCGAGCCACTGAGCACATCGATGACATCGTAGAGATGGTCGAGCTCATCGTGAAAAACGGCAAGGGATACGCTGTTGACGGTGATGTCTACTTCGACGTAAGTGCTTGGAAGGATTACGGGGTCCTATCACGCATATCGACCGAGGACCTGACTGCAGGAGCCAGAGTCGAGGTTGATGAGAAGAAGCAGGACCCGCGTGACTTTGCCCTATGGAAGGCTAAGAAGCCAGGTGAACCATCATGGGATAGTCCATGGGGCAAGGGACGACCTGGTTGGCATGCTGAATGCTCAGTGATGGGAAAGCATTACCTAGGACTGCCATTCGACATTCACGGCGGAGGTCAGGACTTGATATTCCCCCACCATGAGAATGAGATAGCTCAGTCCGCAGCAGCATACGGTATCAAGACGCCTGTGAAGTATTGGCTTCACAACGGATTCCTCACACTGAATGCCGAGAAGATGTCCAAGTCGGAAGGCGGCTTCTCTACAGCAAGAGAAGTCCTTGACAACTACGACCCACAAGCAGTGCGACTGTACCTGGTTTCCGGGCAATATCGACAACCACTCGATTACAGTGAAAAGGTCCTGAAACAAGCAATCCAATCGCTGGAACGAATCAAGAACGCCGCTGATACTCTTCGCGGCAGGATAACCATACTCGAGAGGAAGGGAAGTCGAGAATCCAAGGCGGACACCAAGCTCTCAGAGGCTGTCAATAAGCTCAGAGAAGGGCTTCAAAAGGAGATGGATGATGACTTCAACACTCCTGGTGCTCTCGCTGAGGTCTTTACCTTCATCCGTGAGATTAACACTCACACAAAAGACGTAGGTGGTGCAGCAGTTCTTCGAGAATCTCTTGCTGCCTTGATAGAGCTCGTGGGAATTCTTGGCATTAATCTGACATTGGAAGAAACTGTGGCTTCAGCTGAGTCGGGGGACTTGCTCAAGGATGCTATTGAGCTCCTTCTCGAACTCAGGGAGGACGCTAGGAAGGCTAAGGACTACTCAGTCGCGGATAAGATTCGTGACCGGCTTGGAGAACTTGGCGTCACCGTTTCAGACACGAAGGATGGCTCCACGTGGAAGATGAGTTAGCCAGACCAAACCACGTCATTAAAATCATGAACTGGAGGACCAGATTCCAAGGTCCTCCAACTCAAACCTACTAATGCTTCTGGTTCTTTACCTTAATCAAGAGGCCTGGATCATCCAGCACATAGATCTTTGGCTGTGAAACTCCGCTCTCGTCAATGAACTTCTGAACTAGGTCTCGCAGAACTTTCGGACACTCATCCGGACTATCCGGGTTTAATGCCTCCATCCTGTAAACCTCGCCCATTTTCTGGGGGTCTAATTCTGTGATGATCTTGATATTCCGCTCAGCCACATCGAGCAGGATGCGAAACAGGTCAGGAGGCTTCTGGTTTCCAATCTTGAAAGTCTGTTCGCTACCATAGGTTTCGATAACGAACCTCAAAGCATCTTTCACATTCTTGTCCTTTGCTGCATCCATGGCGTCTTCGTATGATTGATTCCCGATCCCATCCTGACACGGAGCGAGCAAGACAATCCATCCCTTCTTGTCATGACGCACTGCATTCCAAGCTGCGTGCACACCCTTGCCAGCCTGATAGAGGTTCAGCCCAAGCTCGCCCACTGACACAAACACAATATCACCAGGTTCATCAACGTCAACCACTCTCAACTTCCTCAAAGGTGGGGCCGCTGCCTTATGGCACTCAATCAGGTCGCCTGCTTGCATGTACACCGTTTCGCCGTGGTGGACAATTGTGTCAATGCAGAACATTGGAAGACCAGCCATCACGATTTCGGCAATCTCAATCATATCCTCTATGACTGGGTTCCCGTCGCAGTTTCCAAGCCTGCAACTAGGGTTGAAACCAAGCTCTAGGTCAAACATCTTTGGATGGTTCACGCGAATGGTTTCCCGACCAGCGACGCCAGGACAAAAGAGCTTGACAGTTCCGGCTTGCCCTGCAAAATAGTGGTATTCCGAGTCACTCAACGGAATTACCAAGCTTGAGTCTAGAACCCGCTCATCGATAAGGATAGGCGTTCCTTGAGTGCTCTTGCCAAGATGCCGGTTTCCAGAATCGCAATTATGGATGAGCAGGTTGTCATTCCACTCAGCAAGCAGTTCGTCATTCAGAATCCGCGCCCTAATCTTGTCCATTGTGGGAGGAGTGTGAGACCCACTCGCGATGAGGATCTGGATGTCTTCCTTCCGGACACCAAGACTCAGCATCCGCCCAGTAACAAGAGGTAGAAGGACTCTCGTGTGGATGTTCGGTCTTGTATTGTCATCAATAAGGATGGTTATCTTCTTGCCTTTTTTATACAGATCCTTGACCAAGTCATCAAAAGGCTTGGACCCTATCGGGTTCGCTAGAACCTCGTTGAACTTGGCCTTGAAATCCGTGAAGTCGGACTGATATTCAGCAATCTTAAGGACCGTTACGTCAGCTAGGTCAGTTGAAATGAACTCATCGACTGTCACAGTGCCGTATTTCAATGGTGTCTTGTAGTAGGACATAAGATTTCCCTCTTCACAGATGACTGGCCGCAATATGTAATGATTTCGGTTTGTGATTTGTCAGTCTACGTAATTTATGGGCAGCGGCTGTTCGTGTTATGCAGCCGCCTTGAAAACATTTATATCTTAGACAAGTCTAACTTTTACTTGAGTTAGACGAATCTAACTTTTTCCAATGCTATGCGGGCACATCAAAATGCAGAGATGAATCACCAACATGGCCGCAGACGACAGAAAGCCAGTGACAAGCATCGAAGCCAAACCACTGACAACAGTTAAGGATGGGACAACGTGCAGACTAGTTGACATAGTCGAGCGGGGACCGAGATTCCGACGACGCGTGGCAGGTCATGGAAGGCGAGGAGCAAGACACGGTGGCCGTCACAGAGGGTTGGCAGGGCGTCGCCACAGAGAGATGGTGAGACGCATTATGGATCTGGGTCTCACAAGGGGCTGCACGTTCCTAGTGGTTCATGGAGGAGGTAAAGGACCCGTCTTGGTCGAAGTACGGGGAACGAGAATAGCTCTCGGCCATCACCTCGCCGCCAGAATTCTTGTTAAGGAGGTCTAGAGGAACTATGAAGATTAGCGTCGCCCTAATTGGGAATCCAAACGTTGGCAAGAGCGTTGTATTCAACAACCTCACCGGTCTTAAGCAGCACACCGGCAACTGGCCCGGCAAGACAGTTGAGATGAAAGAGGGATATTTCAGCTACAAGGACCAAGAGTTCGAAGTCATTGACCTCCCCGGAGTCTACAGCCTTAGCGCCCGTTCGGAAGATGAGCAAGTGGCTCGAAACTACTTGGTAGACAATCGGCCCGATGTGGTCGTGGATGTTCTAAACGCCTCACAACTTGAAAGAAACCTCTACCTTGCACTCCTGCTTATTGAACTCCAAGTGAATCTCGTTATTGTTTTGAACATGTATGATGTGGTCGAAAGTCGAGGGGATATGATTGACATCGATAGGCTTTCCGAGCGTCTGGGCGTGCCAATCGTTGTGACCATCGCAACGAAAAAGGAAGGCATGGATGAGCTGAAAGAAGCCATTCTCAGAGCTGTTCCCAACCACGTTGCCGCGAAATTGGCTGGCGCCGCCAATACTACGGGGAAGCAACACATGCCGGGCGAAGAACCCAAGAGAAACCACTTGCACTACCACCCGAAGCTCCATCATCACGGCCAATACGAACGCCTCCGGCCGCCAGTAATCAAGTACAGCAACAAAATCGAGAAGCGCCTGAAGCAGATAGTCATGATTCTTGACGACGAATCAGAGCTAATGGAACGATTCCCGCCTCGATGGCTCGCGCTCAGAATCCTCGAACGGGACCCCGATATCTTGTCACTCATCAAGAATCAAGAACTCAAGGACACCCTTCTGGAGGTGACCTTGTGAAAGTGCCCAGCGAGGTCTTGGATGTCGAAAAAGGAGTGGACCCTCAGATAGTACTAGCTGACGAAAGGTATTCGATAATTGGCGAGATTCTGTGCGATGTCTATGAACCTGGTCAAGCGAAATGGAGCTGGAGTGACTCGTTGGATAAGGTGTTCCTCCACCGGTACCTCGGACTACCCGTGTTTCTAGTGATAATCTGGTCTATGTTCAATTTCACGTTTCAGGCATCAGCCGTCTTTATGGCGATTATCGAGGTGATCTTTGAATGGATAGGCAGCTATACATCTCAGATTCCAATCCCATGGCTTGCATCCTTGCTCACAGACGGAGTAATTGGGGGAGTTGGTTTCATACTTGTATTCGTTCCACCGATTATGTTCATGTACTTTGCGATCTCCATCCTCGAAGATAGCGGGTACCTCGCGAGAGCCGCATTCGTTATGGATCGCATCATGGTCAGAATGGGCCTACAGGGCAGGTCATTCATACCACTTCTGTTGGGATTTGGATGTACTGTGCCAGCTATCATGGCAGCAAGGACAGTGGACGGTGACTCAAATCGATTGACCACAATCCTAGTGAGCCCACTCATGTCATGTGCCGCAAGATTGCCAGTATATGTATTAATTGCGGGAGTCTTCTTTCCGGACATTGCGGGGACCATTGTCTTCCTGCTGTACATCTTAGGGATTGTTATGGCAGTCACTATGGCCCTGATCTTCAAGAAGACCATATTCAGGGAGGAGTCCACACCGTTGCTCATGGAACTGCCGATGTACCAAGTCCCAACGTTTCACGGGTCCGTCATCCATATGTGGGAGAGAGCATCTCTCTTTCTGAAGAAAGCAGGAACATATCTTCTGGCCGGGGCGATTATCCTTTGGTTCCTAGCAAACACTGGTCCCGGCGGGTTTGGTGTACCGGTTGAGGAGTCATTTGTTAGTATACTCGGACACCTCTTCGAGCCATTCTTTGCACCGCTAGGCTTCAACTGGCAGATTATCGCTGCTCTGGCCTTTGGCTTGCTGGCCAAGGAAGTGGTCGTCGAAGCGATTGGTATCATCTACGCAGTTCAGGGAGAGGCTGCAATAGCTGGGGCCTTGGCCTTAAGCATTACCCCAGTTTCAGCAATCGCGCTCATGGTTTTTGTCTTGCTTTATACTCCCTGTATCGCAGTAATTGGCACGGTAAGAAAGGAAACGGGTTCCAATAAGTGGACTGCGTTTTCTGTGGTCTATCAAATAGCGCTGGCATACGCGGCGGCGCTTGTCGTAGTTGTCGTAGGAGGATTGTTGGTTGGATAGGAGTGGAGGTTTCCATTCGAGTACTCTCGCGGAATTTAAAACTGCAGCCATATTCGCTGCGCTTGTTGGCGCAGAATACGGCATACTTGGAGTGTTGCAGATTCTCGTGGGGTTGGATGTGGTGAACCCTAACTCGCTCATTAACGATCCAATAGGCGGAATCATGCTGGTTGTTGTTGCCCTTGTATACATCTCCGGAGTTCGTCCTCTACTTGAAGAGGACCAGGAGGGTTACGCCTACTTGGCTGTTGGAGCGATTCTGGGGGGCATTCTTTTCGTTCTGCAGATTGTCATCCTAGGGACCAACGCTTTGGGTTGGTGGCTACAACTTGAAGACTGGAGGGAGTGGATTATTCTCAGCGACCTAACGCCCGCGCTATTGCTCTTCATCCCAGTTCTCCTAGTTTCGATATCGATGCACAGGGAAAGAAGGGGAGAGAAAACGGAAACGGATAATGAGAAGGGAGGTATAGACTAGTGCTCAAGAAGATACTTCAATTATTAGTGAATGACGGCATACTCTACAAGAGAGAGATGGCTAAACTTGTGGGAGTGCAGACGGAGACCCTAGATGATATGTTGAAGATTCTGCTTGAGAGAGGCTACCTCAGGCTCTCTGAATGCGGCATCTCTGAGAAGGTCGTTTGTTCGAGTTGTCCGTCTGCAGGCAGCTGCAACACCGAGGTATCAGGACAAGCATACTACGTGACTGCAATGGGCAAGAGGTACGCAGAGCGTTAAGGAGGGAATATCAATTATCTACGCAAGAATCAAGACGATCAATCGAAGCAGAGCCGACTCGAGGCTTACAAGAACCCTTCAGGAGTATATAAAGACAATTCACATTCTTGAGAAAGAGATGGGTTCAGCTGCGGTGTCTGAGATAGCTAATTCATTGGATGTGAAGGCGCCAAGTGTCACCTCTGCCCTCAAGAGACTTCACGCTCTAAGAATGGTCAAGTACAAGCCCTACAGAAGTGTAACCCTGACTGATCAAGGGCAAAAGATAGGCGAATACCTTGAGATGGTTCATAACATACTGAAGGATTTCTTCGTGTTCATAGGGATTGAAGAGGAGATAGCAAGCATAGACGCTTGTGAGATCGAGCACATCACCCATCCCGAAACAATCGATCGGGTCACCAAGTTCGTTGAGTTCATCCAGACAGCTCCCAAGAAACCGAAATGGCTGAAGCACTTTGAGGAGTTCGCTGCGACTGGCGACCGTCCGGACGACTGCATTTATTAAAACAGTAACTTGGGAAAATGCATTCTAGGAGCGAATTCGTGATTTCGCAATCTTTAATAGCGAATTTGACCAACATCGGACACAGGGGAGAGGGAAAAGGTTAGATAGAATGCTATCTGGATATAAAACGAAAGCTTTTTAAGTGCCGTCGCGAGTATATATAAGTGTAACGGATTCGACGGGGCCTTAGCAGAATCTGACCGATTTCTTGCGTCATAACACCACCGAAATAGCAACCGCGACGAAAGCTATTGACCGGTACAGTGCTGGCTAGCGTCCTAAGATCCGAGGGAGAGGTAACAAGAAGATGGCATCAAAAATGAACCGCACAGAGAAACAAGGAGAGCGCGCACCGAGTAAATCCGGTTTCACATGTTCCGAGTGCGGAGGGACTGAGGTCATACAGGACCTTGAGAAGGGGGAGAAGATCTGCGCCGCGTGTGGTCTTGTGATTAGTGATCACAGAATTGACACAGGCCCAGAGTGGAGAGCTTTCACAGCTGATGAGAAGGATGCACGTTCGAGGACTGGAGCACCAACGAACTATGCTATTCACGATAAGGGTCTCTCAACTATGATTGATTGGCGAGACCATGACTCACAGGGTAAGCGATTCACGGCCAAAAAGAGGTCTGAAATCTATAGGCTTCGCAAGTGGCAGATTCGGACACGGGTTCACAGCTCTGTGGATAGAAATCTAGCACAAGCCATGAGCGAGCTTGATAGGCTTGCTTCACAACTTGGACTTACAAGGAGCATCAAAGAGCTTGCTGCGCTCCTGTACAGAAAGCTCATCATTCGAAGGCTCGCACGCAGTAGATCAATCGACGCCATGGTCGGAGCATCGATCTACGCCGCATGCAGACTAAGAAGTGCTCCAAGGTCGCTCGAAGAGATATCAAGGCACTCGCGCGTGTCCAAGAAGAAGATTGGACAACACTACAGGCTTCTTGTTGAAAGGCTTGGATTGAGGATGCCTGTTTCAGAGCCTGCTAACTATGTTCCAAGGTTCATCACGCAACTTGGTCTTCCAGGCAAAGTTCAGCGCCGGGTCTTGGAAATCCTTGAAGATGCAAAGAAGCAGAGAAGTCTCATTACTGGGAGAGACCCCAGAGGACTTGCAGCTGCGGCTATCTATATCGCATCTATACTAGAAGACAGCAGAGTCACCCAGCGCGATATCGCAATGGCTGCCGGAGTCACTGAAGTGACTGTTAGGAATAGGTACAAAGAGCTGGTGAAAAGGCTCAACATTACAATGACTCCATAGAGCTGAGTAGGCTGCAGTACCGCTGCAGCCGGCCTTCTATTCTCTGTAATACTCGGTCAGACACATCAGAGACCAAGCTCGTCTATTCTCTCGAAGAACGCTTTGGTGAGAAACGCTCGGTACTTGAAGCCACCCCAACCAGATTCTTCCATGAGACGAGTTATTTCGCCCAGCATCTCCTCACGAGTAACAACTCTGATGTCAAAGATTTCGTGGGTGTCAATGGGTTTCATCTCACCGCCAGTTGCCTCAACTAAGAAAACCAGCGACCGCCATGGTATGACTACATCACTGCACACTACATCTAGGGTGAGGTCCAGGACGAATCTAATGAGGTGTATCTCGAGACCGGTTTCCTCGTACATCTCACGTACAGCCGCATTCCGCAATGACTCTCCAGAATTGGCACCTCCTGAGGGGGCTCTGAAGATTCCTGATCCAGCATAGCCTGGCTTCTGTATTCCAACGTAGCCCCCATTATAGGGTATGAAACACGTTATGTCATGGTATCGATTCTTGGAAGCACTTCGCTTCACAAGCTCACACTCGAACTCAGCGAAATCAGCCCTAAAATGAAAGCGTATGGGCGTTCCATATTCGTTGACAATGGACTCGAGTTCAGCAGGGTCTAGGTCGTTCAGTTGTCTCGCCACCAGATACGCAATCTGAAGCAGAGAAAAGGGTTGTGTACCTCGACATACTTTTACGTGTTCGCGCCATAGATTCAATGCGTCCATGCAAGGAGATTACATTCATGGATAAGAGAGTAGGAAACATACTAGTCCGAACATACATCGGGAACATCACTATGTTAAGTGTTGATGCAGTTGTCAACGCCGCCAACTCCGATCTATGGATGGGTTCCGGTGTTGCTGGTGCCATCAAGAGAAAGGGCGGCGATATTATAGAGCAGGAAGCGATGGCTCAAGGACCCATTAAGCCGGGCGAGGCAGTCATCACCAGTGCCGGATCGCTCTCCGCAAAACATGTAGTTCATTGCGCAGGAATGTCACCAGGAAAACGTGCCACCTATGACAGCGTCAAATCATCAGTTCGAGAAGCGCTCAGACTAGCAACTGAGAATATGCTTGCATCGATTGCGTTTCCAGCAATCGGAGCAGGTGTCGGGGGACTCTCCAAAGAACAATCTGCCAGGGCTATTATTGAGGCGGTCGAGGACCATTCAACCAACGCGGATTCCGTCAAGGAAGTGGTTCTTGTATCGTTGGGTCCTGAAGTGAACGGCGCATTTGAGCGGGCACTGAAGTTCATGGGTGAAGGGATATGAAAGATGGATGGATGATTGGCAACATCTCTGTATCCATTTCGCTTGGCCGCTCGGATGACACAGACCTTGGTTTGGTCGTTAAGGCGAAGAACATCCAGGTGGGCACCGACATGGGAAGGGTTGGAGGTGTGGGTAGCAACATTGGGGGCTTTGGGATAACAATCCAAGAAGCCACATCATCTGAGAATGTAGAGCATTGGCCTAGCATTTCAATAACCGATCCGGATCGACGGGCAGTAATCTTTGACGCGACCAGCAAAGCTCTACTGGCCGCAGAGGGTCTTGAGGTCAAGGAAGTCGGATTCTTCACGATGGGACTGGAAGTCGGAAGAGTTCCCACATGGGAGACCGCAGAGGAGATTGTGAAGGCGGTTCATGCCCATGCCAAGAATGCAGAAAGCGTGGAGAGAATCGCACTTGTGGCAAGCTCGCCCACGCAGGTTTCCTCATTCCAATACGCGCTTGACAACATCAAAACAATCACCTATGAATGAGCCAGAGATGAACTTCCCTGGATATCACTACTAGGGATTAGTGGATGATGGTAGGATTCAGATTTTCAACCTGCGTCGAGCCGCTTCTGCAGATGTGACCAGCGGATCCCATGTGTCGCAAATGGCCGGCGCGTAGCAATTCTCCATGTCAAATAGGTCAGCCGCAGTTATCTTGTGCTGAATTCCGAGCGTAATCACATTGATTCTCATAGCAGCGTCTTCGAGGCCCACAATCTGTCCGCCCACGAGCTTTCCAGTGCCCTTCTCATAGAACGTCTTGACCTTGATATCTTTCCCACCGACATAGTAATGGGGTTTGGTGCTCCCTTTAACGGAACCCTTGACGATCTCTACTTCGAAGGTTTTTGCAGTGTGTTCAATGAAGCCTGTGCTGGCAACTTCAAGTCCGAACAGTTTGGTGACCTTGGCTCCAACAATTCCAGGGAACTTTGCGTCACCACCTGCAGCATTGATTCCTGCAACACGTGCCTGTCTTACTGCAACGGTTCCTAGACCACCAGGAACGGGTTTTCTCGTCATGAATCCAACATTCTCGGAACAGTCGCCGACCGCATAGACATCCTTCAAGTTCGTCATCATTCGCTCGTTTGTCTTGATGCCCCTTGTCGTGCCAATCTCCGCTCCAATTGATGCTGCAAGATCGGTGACAGCTCTCACACCAGTCGATACAACGACTATGTCAGCAGGTATCTCTGCGATCTCCTGAGTTTCTCTGTTTTGAACCACTACTGTGCGAGGCGTTTCATCACCAGTAATCTCTTGGGCGGCAGTATTGGTGAGTATCTCCAAGCCATGCTCTTTACAGTGGTCCTCTACGATACTTGCCATATCGGGGTCAACCATCGCCAGAAGGATGTTGGGTAGGAATTCAACGACGGTCACGTTTACGCCTTTCTCATGGAATGCTTCTGCAGCTTCCATACCTACAAGGCCACCGCCAATGATGACGGCGTTCTTTGTTTTGCCAACTTCTGCGGCAAGGGCTTTGGCGTCGTCCAGAGTTCTCAGGCCATACACGCGCTTCTTGTCGAGACCCTTTATCGGAGGGTCAGCGTTGCGTGCACCAGTTGCGAAGACCAGAGTATCGTATCCACAGCTACCCGAACCCTCTGGGCCCTCGTAGAACAGTGTCTTGGCTTTGTGGTCAATCTTTGTGACTGTTGTGTCAAACTTAGCGTCAATTTTGAGTCCTGACCAGCTGTCAACCGGCATGAGGATAAGATCGTCGAATGTCTTTACCTTTCCAGAAATCGTGTAAGGAAGGCCACATCGGGAATACTGAGAGTACGGTTCCTTGTTAATAATCGAGATTCCTACCTTCCGATTGAACTTTCTTGCCTGCATTGC
>DAOVDG010000061.1 GCA_030669595.1 Candidatus Thorarchaeota archaeon | reverse complement strand
GATGTGGAGAAGGCGATTCTGACCGTCGAGAGATACGCTGTGGCCGTGGAGCTGGCGGCTCAGACCACGCTTCGTGAAACTATCGGTAAAATCACTCTTGACGAGCTGCTCTCTGAGAGAGATCAGATTGCAGAGCATATGCAGGAACTCATTGACGAAAAAACAGAAATCGCACTGGCTTGCCCAGTGTGACTGGAACATTGGGGCGTCAAGGTTACTGCAGTAGAGATTCGTGATGTCGTCATCCCGTCGGCACTACAAGATGCAATGAGCAGAGAGGCACAGGCGGAGAGGGAGCGCAGAGCGCGAGTCACACTAGCTATGGCCGAGCTCGAGGCTTCCGAAAATATGCTTCAGGCGGCCAAGAAGTACGAGCAATCTGAGGTTGGCTTGGTTCTGCGGACTTGGAATATTATGCAAGAGATATCCAAGAACGCCAACCTGATTATCATGGTGCCAGCCACAATACCGGAGGTTGGAACGACAGCTGCTACAGCGGTAGCGTTGAGCGCTGGAACCGGTGGCATAAAAATGCCGAAGGACAAGGGGATGGTGGAGAAATAGACACAGCTTGTGTTATAATGAGGTGGACAAGATAGACGCTTGGATTAAGATATTCGTCGTGCTCGTGATGCTGTCAGCATTGAGCTTGGTCGTTGGTTATATCATCCACGACCCCTTCGTGGGGTTGATTCTCCTAGCAGTTATCCTCACACTCCTAGTTGTCACAGTCGAGCCAGCCACTGGAAAGGCGATGGCACAGGTGACGATTCCTATCGTCATCATTTTGTTTGTGTTCCAGATCGTTCTGAATCCGACTTTCCAGTTTGAGATTTGGATGCTGGTCATCGTAGGGGCAATCCTCTACTTGATGTTCACTCTCTTCACTGGAGGAGGCGCACTCGAGGGAAGCCTGATTGATGCGAAGATGTCGCTGAAACTGTTTCCGATATACGCCTTGGCGATATTGCTTGCGTCAATCGCAGATCCGTCGCATAGAACAACTGCAGTCATGATGGCAGTCACTATTGGGGGGATGATGGTGCTCTACATGGTATTCCTGAGGGACTACGATGAGTGGCCAGAGGTCACCTATGGACCCAACACTGTGATTGCTATGACGGATTTGGATCCGCGAGGCAAGGTGAAGACGGGAGGAGAGGTTTGGTGGGCAAGGGCTACAGACCCTCCGATACGGGCAGGAGAGAATGTTCTGGTTCGGGGAGTTAGCGGAGTCACGATGATCGTTTCAAGGGATAAAGACGACCAGGGCTTGGAACACGAAGCAACCAACGATTAGATTGTGGGGTCGGTTAGCCCGACCCTCAAACTCTTTTTTCTCGGCCCCGCTTTAGAAGGAGCCAGATGATAGACAGTCCGAATAGAAAGCCCAATACCGTTGTTATTCCCCACTCGATTTGGAATATCTCAGGGTTAATGACGGGGTCTCTTGGATAGACTGGGAAGGCGGCATAGGCGACAATATTCCACGCGAAGTGAAACCCGATAGGCACCCAGAGTCGTTCATTGGAGTAATAGTAGCCCAGACTCAGCACTACACCGCCCACGAAGAGATTGAGCGTGAAGAGTATGACCAGACGATAGGGAACAGATCCAAGAGGCGACCACCAAGAAAAATGAAGAAGCGCAAAGACTAGAGAACTAATCGCTATGCCCTTGCCTCGTCCCCAGAGCTCCGCCATTCGAGTCATTATATAACCACGATAGCAGAGTTCCTCCAAGAGGGAAACCGGAATGGCGATGATAATCACTGATAGCACAAGTTCTTCTGTAATCAACGATGGAGATGCGACTTGACCTCCAAAGGCGAGCGCTATCAAGAAAACCAGAGCAGCTGCTGCACCTCCAGCAATCCCCCCAAGGACTAGATGGGGCCAAGTGTTTTTGTCGGTCTCGAGGCCCAGCTCTGTAACAGATTCGCCTCCTTCCTGCTTCACGAATTGAAGTGCTGCAAAGAACATGAGAGGGAATGTCATCAATGACAATAAGCTAAACACTGATTCGTACCCCTCGGTACCCAGAAAGGGTGCAGAGAGCACGTGAGGCATTTCCACAATTAGAAGCATCAGAAGGGAGAACAGGATAATTCGCACTACTTTCTCAGCTCGTTCTTCAGACATCGGATTCGCCGTAAACGGCCTGATAGCTAATGCCTAAATCTCATTCGGTTACAATATCCAGATAATACGAAGACCTGCGCAAGCGAGCCGAGTCGCATTCGTCGCCGATATGTATACAGCTAGCCAACTCATTTAAGTACGTGACACCATTTCGACTTCCAAGGCTTGTGAGTACTGCCGCCATCGAATAATGAATCATATTCGACGATGGTCCAAGTAATCTAGGGAGAGAGGTCTCTTGTCGAATGCGCGTAGGCTATTGCTGGAGTTCGAAACGGAAGAGGTTGGCATTCGTGCCAGAGACAATAAGAAGATGAGAAAAGCCCTGGTTCGTGCATTTTCAGATCCCTCAGAAATCGTTAGGGAACGAGCTTTGATTGCGGCGATTGATCTTGGAGACCCCAGCATTGTGACGGATATCAGGGCGCCTTTGGATGATGACAATGCGGACGTTCGCGTGGCAGCAGCGCAGGCATTGGCTTGGTACCATCAACCAAGAACTATTCCGGCTCTGATTCATGGCCTGAAGGATTCAAACACCTGGGTGAGGTCACACTGTGCACTGGGTCTTTCCAAGTTGCTCCACGGACCGATATGGGCACGGATTCCCGGCGAGGATATAGATATCATTCACACGGACTTTCCTGAAATGGATGAGGACGATATCAGGAAATTTCTCCACAAGCTGGAGCTCTCCGAGGAAGCAGTAGACCAATTCGTAATGTGGAAGAGTGCGAAATTCGAGATTGAGATTGACGAGAGTATTCTGATTAAGGAAACTGAAGGAAAGCCAATCATCCTTGCGGCCGCTATGACCGAAGCCGCCGAACCAGTGAGAGATTCTGGCCTCTCTGAGGAAGTGGAAACGATCTTGAGCGAATTGCCAGATGAGGTCAGGGCGTCATTGCCTTCCGAGGACCTTCGCAGATTGACTCCCACAACTGCTAGGGAGCTTGTCACCTCACTGACCGCCAAAGAGCCCAAGAAAAAGGCCGTCAGAGTCAAACGGGTGAAGAAGGTACGCAAGAAGAAGAAAAAACCTCTCGCGCGCGAGCAGCTCATTGAGAAGATACCGTCCGAAGTTCGAGAAACCGTTTCTGAGGATGTTCTCGAGTCCCTAAGTACTGATGAGCTTGAGGCACTAGTTGCTGTAACACCTGAAGTAGAGGAAGCTGAACCCACTGTAGAGGAGCCCAAGAAAAAGAAACAGAAGAAGGAGTCCGTTGAGGCACTTCCGCCCATCGATGAGGAAAAGGTCGAGGACCTGCGGTGGCAGCAATTCGCTGACAAATATGGTGAGGAAAAAGCCAACTTGCTTATCACGGTATCCCCAGAAATGCTCGAAGGTATCCCGCAGGAGCAGATTGCCGATATAGACATAGGCACCCTCAAGAGCTTGGTCCAAGCATTGGAGCCTCGATAGGTGAGTGCTTATCCAGATCCCCGAATCACAACTGCGAACTCACTTGCTAGTTTGCCATACCATTCCAGCAGATCACGCATATTATCTACATGACGATAGACTCCGTTCCCATACTGGGAGATGGCTAACATCAGTTCTTCATCAATCTCGCTGCGCTCTCCTAGTCCAATGCAATAGATAACCAAGCTGACAGCCTCAGTGAATCGCTCCTTCAACACTTTCAGTGGCGGGGGTCCAGATGTTGTCATACCATCAGTAAGCAATATTAACATGGTCGGTTTTGTGGCATCGCCAAAAGCCTCGAGAATCTCGTGCGCTTTTATCAATGCGGAGCCCATGTCAGTCAGAGTGCCACCTTCCTCAACCTTGTCTACAACATGAGTGCTGATTATCTGAAGACCAAGTGCCTTTTCTCGACCCGTGCATTCCACAAAAGGCTGAACTTCGCCCGTATCGGAGTTGAGAAACGTCATCTCACTCACTTCCTTCTCGAAAGTAATGACACCAACCTTCTCACCATAACCCCTCCCGACTTTCTCGGCTAGATATAGGAGGATGGCCATCGCAGCTGCTTCAGCACGGCTAACCATACTGCCCTCTTCAAACCGGTCAAGGAATGCTTGAACTTCCGGGTTGTCACCCGCGAGGTCCTTTAGACCCTCCCGGGCATGCGCTATATCCTGAACTGGAACATCTGTTGTCTTCATTGATCCACTGGTGTCAATACATAGTATTGCATTGAAGGGTGTGGCGATGCCAACTGTCTTGAACTCATACCCAGTCTTCTCTCTCAACGCTTCGAAGGCAAGCTTTGCAAAGCTTTTCCCGGGCAACGACGGTCTGACGTTTATTATCTCGACATTGGCATTCATCTCGGGCCAATTGAATGACATTCCGGGATAGACAAGTCGACCATCAATGATTTTCTCAAGAGACTTCACTCTTTCAGCTGCACGGGTGACCAAGTCATCTGTGTTGGCGTCTTCTGTAAGTGGCTTCAGACCGAACTCCACGTATTCGAGAGCTGTCATATCCTTATCATAGAGCGTTACTTCAACCATATCCGATTCCATAAGCAATGAAGCCTCCAGAATCAGTGTGTCAATCACAATTTGGTTCGGGGAAACTTCCTTGCTCTTCCTAATCTCTGCGGCTCCCCAAAATGCAGATTGAGAGTCTTCAAAAATGACGATAGATCCCATCTCTGCGTTCAAAGCTTTAGCAGTCGTAGGATGAAGATTGGCGTAACCTCTCAGGTCGCCACCGTCAACAATCTCGAGTTTTGCCTTCTTGGTGATGGCAGTAGCCTCCACTACAAGTTCCCCGTCGTCGTTTTATAAAGAATTGTGAGGCCCCAACGTCATCCAAGCATGGACTCAATCGCAGACGTGAAGTCATTGGGAGTTGAAAACAGCTGCGAGTTGCTTGTCAGGTCAGTTGAAAGAGTGGGGTCCTTCTTATGTTGCGCCAGTTCCGTAGAGAGCATGGTGGCTTTCTTGTAGTCGTTCAGGATAATGCAACTAATCATGTCATTAGGGTGTGATTTTACCCAGATTATGAATTCGCGCTCATCATCTCGCGTTCGTAATGTCATGAAGTAGGAGTCGAAGTATATGCCGTTGGCGCCCCCCGTGGACATCGGCCGCAGGTCAGGCCATGTCTTTTTGGGGGGCAGCATGTAGTCCAAAGAAGCGAGATCTAGTGCACCCTCTGCTATCTTTGCGATGAGACCAATTTCCAATGCTGAACGTGCAGGCTTTTTCTTCTGTGTGCACGTCAGCATTCGGGGAATCTCATGAGTCATACGCTTTGTCCGGAATGGTGTTCCAACGAGGGACAATGCGTTTCCTCCGAGAATCCTCTGGATGTCACTGAGAGACCCCAAGAAATCTCTGGACAGAAGGTGCAAAATCACATCGGCCGCTTGGACTGAGAGAAAGCTGTAGTCGGTGCCAAAGAGAAGTTTCTCCGACCAATGAAAACCGGCATTTGCCAGCATATCGGTGGCTGTGCGAAACAGAACAGGAACATCTTGACCATGGAGGGTTGAGGTGTCCCCAAAGATGATAGGGTCTCTTAGCAGCTCGTGGAAATGAGGGTCTCCAGGACTCATCCCGCAATGAGCTAAAATAACTCTCAAACCTTTCATTGCTCTTGCATACTTTGGCTCGTCCCGCATGGCTTCAACCAAGGCATGTATCCGTCTTGCAGTTCTTACGTTTCGAGTGTCGAATATGATTGGAACCTTCAGCTCGCCAGCTTTTCGCACGACACGTAGAGTCATTTCATCCTCGATCTCTTCAACGAAAAGCTGCGCTACCGGATGCAGCTTGAGACCTCTGAGTCCGAGCTTTGTTACTGCGCGACTGAGTTCTCGGACTGCTGCATTTTTGGACCTCAGGAAGTCTTTTGGGTCAACTCTTGCGAAACCAATCAAGCGAGTTGAGTGAGGAGCACGAGTGGTCCATCCCGCGATTTTGTCATTTGATACCTTGAAGGAGGCCCCCTTGCCTTCCCCTAGGTAATCATCTGTGAAGGGAAAGACTATGGTTCTGTCCACAAGCCAGCCATGGTTAAGTCGCGCCCAACTCTTCCGACTGGAGAAACATTTGGAGGGTAGGTTGGAAGGCACAACATCCACGAGTTCAAACAGGAGTGCATCACTCTCTTTCAGGTCCTTAGCCATGCGCTGCATTTCAAACCAGAGCAGAGCGTAAAACTCGTACGCGCCAGGAGGCGTGTTTGTGTGTCCTTTCTCACGACCCATATGGTGATGAGCGTCTACGATGTACAGCCTGAACTTCTGTCCCTTCTTGATGCCTTTCTCAGGCTGATCCTCAATCGCTCGAACTACGAGCATGTGTTCTTCTCTCCTCTAGGTAGGAGCTACATCAAATACTCGACATAAACCATTGCGTTAGATACATTCATCTGATATTTCATCTCGGAAGACATGACACGAGGCAAGATTCGATGCTTGTGGCTGAAGACATCGCGGCAAACGAGATAAGACGATTCTTTGTAGCGGACGCGTCACTTCATCTCGGGTCAGTTAGAGTCGGCACAACTCTCCGCACATTCGATCCCGCGAGAGCCCTTACATACTTCGGTACTCTTGAGAATCAATTGATAGAATACGCATCACGTTTCTCCGAGTCATTCCAATACATTCCACGTCGAGCCTATAGCTACTTGAAGCATCCACCTATTCTCTCCAGCTTGTGCCAGAGCACACTAGAGGGTCCCGAGTCCAGCTGGTTGGTCGATCAATTCTTGGCATGTCCACTCATCAGTATAGGACGTACGTCACTTCCAAAAGCAGAACAGATGAAAAACACCAAGTCGATTCAGGAATGGTCCATGGGCCCCCCGTATGGTCCCAGATTGTACTATATCCAAGATATGCGTCACGGACGTCGCACGCGCTCCGGTTGGGGGTGCAAAACGAAAGCCGCCGACCTTAGCCAACGCATGGGAGAAACGAATCTCAGCGACCTTGATGGTTACATCCAAATGGGGCATCCAGTATTTGTGGAAATGGACGAGCCGGATGATATTGACCATGTATTGAAATGGCTCATTACTCTCAAGGAAGCAGGACACAAAAGACCATCATTGCTGCTTGATCCAAGAGCACACAAGGATTGGAATGCAGAAATCACAAGGTTGGTTGACATCCCAAAGAGCAGGATTCTGACTTCAGGAGCCACCATCTCATCGCTCTCGACTCTTGTGCGCCACCTCAGGAAAACCAGCAAGGAAGCAGATTGGTCATCAAGACTAGTTTTCGCCACCCGTTATCCTGAAACACAGAGCGGAGATGGCGTTTCAGAGATCCTAAGCTATCTATTAAGTAAGAATCTGGCGGCGAGTCCACAAGAGCTCCAGAGAGTGCTTGGCGGGAACATCTTGTCCATGATGCCTCCAAGACCGTCGTTCCTTTCTTATACGGATAATGACTCTGCAGTTGTTGCAGAGGGACACCTGGGCAAGGCATCGCTAAATGAGATTGCCCGCATCGTACGATTGGTGGTTGCTCGCAGACTTCAGAGCGTCGCTTCGGTTGATTACATGATCGGAGATGATGGAGGAGTCGTGCATCTAGATCGCGCATTGGTAACTCTGACGACACCGTTGACGCATACAGCCACTAGTATGGCAATAATCCTTGAGAGGAATGGTTCCTTGAAGCTCACAGGATGGAGGCGCATATTCACAGACACGCTGCGCACCAGGAACAGCGAGGCGTTTTCCACACTTGCCAGATCAATAGCAATGTCAGATGGTCTCATATTGAGCACTCCCGCCCACATGATGCGTTTCGACAAAGCTGTGATGAGCTGCTTGCAAGTCAAGAACCCGCAGGAAATCTTGTCGGCTCTGCATTTCCAAGTGGACATTGCTGACTATGAACAAGGAGCGATTCTCGTTTCTCCTGACGATATGCACGCGCTCAACGTAAGCGAGGGGGACCATTTGCTTATGCTCGATACCGCAACAACCCGATGGTGGGTCGGTAGGGCTGTCACGGACAGAGAACACCCGAGGAAGCGGATAGGAATCTCCACCCAAGATGCGATGCTTGGAGATTTCACTGAATCAAGAACTGTTGACCTCGCCAAATCTGAAGGGAAGGTAGTCAATCTTAGCGAAACGGTCCTTGCATTTGACAATGCGGATGGTCCTCCAAATGGAGAAACCTCTGCATCATTACATCTTCAAGCTGATACTGTCAGAAGGATGTTGCATAATAGGTTCGTTGGCAGAGGGATGAAGATTAATATTGAAAACGGAGGGGGCGATATCAGCCTTACATTCGCACGGTCTAACCCCAGACTAGATCCGAGCCAGATCGGTCGCATGAATGGCGCAACGATTCGATTCCAACCGTCCCAATCACTCAGGGAGTTCAATGTGATTATCAGTGTTTCAGCAGATCAGAATATGCGAATACGAGACATCACGCTAAAATCAAAGTACTCCATCCAATCTAGGCTCGAACCATTAGTAGAAAGGGTCCCAGAGCTAGGAGCCTTCTTGAGTGGCATTGGTGACACGATTACAAGAGCTGAGCTGGCTGCCTTGTTTTCGTTACTTGTCGTAAGCGCAATTGCGGACAATCGTACTGGAGGGCGTCTAGGTATTGTCACAGTCACTGTTCCACCTCAGAAGTTTTCTGTTCAGAAGAGAGGTGTTGTCCAGTCATTTGTGGAGTTTCGAGAGGACCTGTCTTCCGAAGAAGTTCTGATTTCCATGGTCTATTCAATACTTGATACCTTGCGACAATCCGTGCAAACGGTCAGCATAGCAGACGGTTACAGAGCCGTGGCAGAGATGTTGGAAGATTTCGGCCCTGAACGACCGACCATAGTGATGATTCTTGGAAGTGACATAGATGATGATCATGGAAGGCCCTTCCTTAGAGTAATAGCTGAAAATGAAAGGTGTCAGTTTGACTTCATGGGACTTGGCATGACTTTTGATGAGAAGAAAGCGCTGCAAGTGTTTGACGGTATTGTCGGAAGGATTTACCCAATCACGTCATTCTCAACACGCGCCTTTGACGACTATTTACTTGGGACAATCGACCATGTTGTGCCAATCGTTGAAGAGCCAGAATTTAAGGGAAATCAATAGCACCAGAAACTGCGGCGAGTCTAGTTTCGAAGGATTGTGTTTTGCGCTCCAGTTTTTCCAGAGTCATGCGAACTTCTTCTATTAGGGTAACCAGATTCGATAGCGTTCCAGTGTCAGATTCGGATACCCCCCTCATTTGCACCTTCAAATGATTGTCTAACTCATTGGTGACTAGAGACACCTTGCCTGCAATCTCTTCAAGTGCTCTCAACCGATCTGTGGTCTGTTCCATCCTTTCAACCAATTCACCCAGATCTCCGTCAGCCACATGAATCACCCTTGCAGACGGTCATCGGTTTGCGCCAGTGCACGCTCAAGAGTTTCAAGCCGATTTGATAGACTCTCAAGACGTTCTACGACTTCGCTGAGTCTGACATCTATCTGACTTGACACAGATGCATCGTGATGTTCAGTCGCGTCTAGTGATGGGCGCACCTGATGTTCTCCTGATAACCTTGCTAGTCCATCTTCTAGCTCCGCCACGGTTTGGATGAGGTCTGGAATGGACACCTTGTCGAGTCGCTTGTTAATCAAGATAAGTGCACGTTCGATCTTCTCAAGCTTGCGCGCGTTCAAACAGATGCCTCCATTCAGTATAGCCTTGTCTTGTAGATTTCGTGTGCTAATGGTTTGGAACCATACATAACCTCTACTCTAATGTTAGCTTTTCCCTTCTCATCCGACATTGGTACAAGCTTCAGCGTAATCTTCTGATCAGACCGTGGACCGACCTCGTGCTTTTCATTGGTGACCTCAGACACTGCATCACCAACGACAATTGAAACGATGACCCGAATTCCAACTGTGACTTCACTTGGGTTGACAATCCTAATTTGGTAATTGAATGCCTTGCCCCCAACAAGTGCATCAGGGACCGCTCCGAGGTCCACAGACAACCCTAGACCATCAGATGTCAGAGGCCGTCCCTTTGGCCATCTTGTGATTCGTCCCAGCTCTTGTAGTCTTGAAAGCGATGTCTTGAGAACCCTCAACTCTAGGCCAAGCTCTTCTGCAGCTTCAGCTAAATCAAAGCTCCCATCATGGCATTCATAAAACAAGAGGACGCGTCTGTCCTCCTCAATAAGATCGCCAACACCCTCAAGAATCTCCAAGATTGCTTCAGGCAGCTCATTGGCCTCACGAAGAAACAAATATCTTCCACCGTCTACGAAATCAGCAATGCTTCTAAACGACTTTTCCACCAAGGGATTGCAGCCACATACAAACGGAAAGAATGTTGTACCGAAGTTGTCCTTCATCGCCTTAAGCTCAGTCTTCGGATCATGGCCCTTGGGACATCCATCGGGGAAGTAATCGTCACTTAGTGAATTGTAGTCCGTCCCATGTGGCGGCGCATCGCCTACTAGGAGGAGAACTTTGTACGCATCATTCGACCATGAAAGCTTAGTGCGGGCATCGAACAGCCCATCTGCTACGGCCTCCGGAGTATCACCACCTTCGGATGGCTTCAGGCCAGATATCTGGCGATGCACCTTCTTCATCTGGTCAGTGAAATCAAAGACGCGTGTCACGTAGGTGCGGTCTTGGGGGGGATGGTCCCTGTACGAAACTATTCCGAACCGAATTCTCAAGTCTTTAGTGCGAGTCACAACCTTATCCACGATATCGAAGAGACTATCCTTGACTGCGCGGATGTCATCCTTCATGCTTCCTGTGGTATCAACTACAAAGGCAACGTCCAGCTTCGCAGGGGGCACCCCTATCGTCTCCTGCCGGACGTGAGGGCTAGCCGCAATTAAGCTTTTGGACGATAATTACAAGCACAGCAGGCTTTTTGAAGGCTTGAAAGAATCAATGCATGTGAAACCAATGAACGAGAGCGCAGTCGATATTGAAATCGAGTTCGATGATGGAACTGTCTTGAAAGGAGTACTCGATAGAGTGTTAGGCCCGCTCATCATCGCGGACATTAAAGCCGCTGCACCAATCGAAGGCAGGGCTGCCCTGATGAAAGGAGAGATGCAGGTGACAATTGGAATCAAGAGAGGTAATCGGAAACCCACAAATGGTGTGAAGAAGGGTGACATTGCATACATGCCACTCGGCGACTGCCTCTGCATCTACCTCAAGGATATGCGCACATATGGTCCAGTAAACATCCTGGGCAAAGTCACATCAGATGATGTTCTTCAGAAGCTTGACAGAATTCGTCGTGGTAGCAGGGCCACGTTTCGGGTTTTGGAATGAAGCAGAGGACTCAAATTCGTTGCAGATTCTTAATGAGCTCCTCATTCTCGTCAGGTGTTTTGACTGTTGGATCAACGGTCATTCCAGGTTCGTGGGTTTCAATTAGAACCTCCATCCCAGAGTCCTTGACTTTCTTGAACCCGTTGCTAGATAGCGCCCGAACTGTAAGATGAGTTGTGTTGAATTCAGCCCTGGTGAGGGTTTCCACCGTTCGCAATTCTCTTCGCAGCTTCGACCTGGTCATACGAACTTGCTCTTTGAGCTCAGCAACTTGGACCTGCAATTCCCTACGTTGATTATGCTCAGTTTCAAGCCGCAACTTCAAATCGTCGTAATCAGCCTTTGGGATGTAGTCCTTTGTCCGGTCAATCCAAGTGACTGTTGTGCCATCGAACCGCCTTTTTGTAGCCACAAGATCTAGTGCATTCAAGATCGCGATGACATCATACACCCTTCGCTTTGGAGCATTCAACATGTCGGCTAGAATGTCACTGCGAACCCCCTCGCATCCGCATTCCTTCAAGAGCCTAATCGACTCTTTTGCCAGTTCAACCAGCTTCACAATGGCACCCCGAGGAGGTGTCGGCGTATGGCGGCCTCCGAGCACACTCCCAGTTGATTTTGTGTAAGAAGTATTTAGATGTTTGTGTTGTGTAGCGATTTTCCGATGGTTTTCACTGATAACCAAAGCTATTATTACTCGAGCTAATCTACGAAAAATCGCCGGGTAAAATGAGCCGTTTGGATGACCAATGCGCATCCCGGGGGGAGGTGCCATCAACACCCAAGATTATTTATCATGCATACTTCGCACGAGCCACTAGTTCAAGCACATTGACAGGTGGCAGTTGATATGGACAGAAAGAAAATAGTGATTATGGGCGCAGCTGGTCGTGATTTCCACAACTTCAATACATACTTCCGTGACAATGAACACTACGATGTTGTGGCGTTCACAGCTGAGCAAATCCCCGGGATAGGGGGCAGAATGTATCCACCGGAACTTTCAGGTAAGCTCTATCCCGATGGCATTAGGATCTACCCGGAAGAGAAACTCCCCGAGCTGATCGAGAAGTACAACGTCGAACAGTGCATTCTGGCTTACTCTGATCTCCCATACTTCACAGTAGGCGGCAAAATTGCGTGGGTCAACTCTCTGGGACCAGATATTCGACTGATGGGTCCTAAGCTTACCATGTTGAAGAGCAAGAAACCAGTGGTAGCCATCTGTGCAGTGCGAACTGGTTGTGG
>DAOVDG010000123.1 GCA_030669595.1 Candidatus Thorarchaeota archaeon | reverse complement strand
AGGGTTTCAGCAGTGCCGAAGATGAACGAGCATGGCAAGGTGGAAGGCGTTATCTCGGTTATCATGGACATCACTGAGCGCGTTAAGAGCGAAGAAGAAAAAGCTCTGCAAGAGAGAGAAAAGGAACTCTATGCTTCGTTAATCCAGCATGATCTTGGCAACGATCTACAAGTTATACTCGGATACATTGGCGCAGTAAGAATGCTCGCACATGACATCCCTGATCCAGCAAAGGAAATGCTTGAATCAGCGCAGGCCGCAAGTGTCAGAATGGCGAATCTCCTCAAGGCCCTTGGCGTGCCATCAAAACCGTCTGACGAAGGGATTGGCCCCTTCCTTGAGAGAATCGCATCAGACTGCGAGAAGGCAAACAGGGGACTCTCGATTGAGATCAATGCAGACAAAGGAACGAGGAACCTGAAGCCTACTGGAAGCTCTCTTCTGCCTATGGCATTCGAGAACATCTTCCGAAATGCTGCTATGCATGCGGGACACAACCCAGTCATCAATGTGAGAATCAGCCGTTACGACGGAAGCTTGGCGATACTAATCTCTGACAATGGTCCCGGTATTCCAGAGGACATAAGACAGAAGCTCTTCCATCGTGGCGATTCCAAGGGACGAGGAGGGCTGGGGCTTTACCTCACGAAGCAGATACTCAGCGCATGCGGAGGCTCCATTCAACTCAGAGACATCGACGGCCTAGAAGGCGCGACTTTCGAGATTAATCTCCCTTTGGAGCTGTGATTTCTGGTCTTGAAATCGCCGGATATCGTTTTGACTACTGCGATTGCATAAAGACATCTCATTTGGCGAAAGGGGGCCTGAGCTTAGGAGGCCCCGTCAACAGCTTGCTTGCCCACTTGATTTGCTTTCGCCATAACACGCGCGTGTTTGCGTACTGCGCCAATCCTGTGTACACTAGGAACAAGTACAGTTGCAGCGATATTCATACCCAAGTAGCCGGCGATATCGTTGAGCATCCCTACAATGTGTTGCGCTGTTTTCTCGTTGCCGCTGCCCATCGGAATGGTCACGATGATAGTTCGCCCCTTGAAGAGAGCTTGATTGGCACCGTACCATCTATCAATGAATACCTTAAGCTGGGCGGAAGGACCCCACCAGTATACCGGTGTGCCCAAGACCCATATTCGACAGCGCTCCATTTGTTCCAGGAGCTCCGACATGTCATCTTCCTGAACACACTCGCCCCCATCCTTGCATGCATCACAGGCTTGACAGGGCAAGATGTTCAACTCATTCAGGATGATCTTCTCTATGTCAGCACCAGCCTCTGCTGCACCAGCAAGTATCTCATCAACTAGAATCTCTGTGTTCCCTCCGCGCCGCGGACTGCCAACGATTCCCAGTATGCGCGTGTGATTTGTTTCTTTCACAGGTGCTGCTGCCTCCATCGTTGGATTCTCAGACTATGCCCACTTTCTCGTTGAACTCGGTTATGAGCTTGTCAACCTTTGGAGTCGTCTTCTGAATTGCCGACCAGTACTCGTCGTACTCGTACCACTGGCGGTTCAGCTCATCCAAGTCAAACATCTGTTGGTCTTTCAGCATTGGCAAAAGAAAGAGAATCGCTGAATCATTGCAGGCATTGTTGCGGTTCTATTAAATGCTCAATCCTTCTCATCAGTTCTTCTTGTCGCACTTTCCGCGTGTCCATGGGCTCTGTAATCTGAATGAGCACATCTATGGGCCCCTCCACGACACTGGTCTTGGTAGCAAGGTCCATCTTGAAGAAGAGAGGGCCGAAGAGCGTTCGGCCCTTATCCTTGATGTACTTCGTATGGTACTCGATGGTGACCTGTTTCTTCAGGAAGCCATAGTCTGAGCGAATGCCTCGAATCTTGTTCAGATAGATGTAGTCCAGTGACCCCAAGTAGGGCTGGGACTCTCGGTCATCGTAGAGAATCCTGTACGCTGTGGTATCGTGGAATAGTGGTCCTTGCAGTCCTCCTACGCATATCAGACGCTGGTTAGTGAGAAACAGGAATCCCATGCGAATGGCTTCCTTGTTCTTCAAGGACATATCCGCCTCATCGTAGTAGGTTGGTATTTCTCCCTCCTTGAAGACCCCAGCCCGTGAAAGTGCCTCTACCATGAGTTCAGGAACCTTGTGCACAACAGTGGGAATACTCTCGTCTTGGCCAACCCGTTCCAGCTGGAAAGAAGGTGAACTCTCACGGCAGACGGAGGCTGCCATCACCAAGGCGGTGAACGCATTGCCATCTCCTCGAATCAGTTCTTCCAAAGCGAGAGACCCTAGTTGCTCTGAATCTTCCTGAGCGGGAATAACTGATGTCTTCTTGTGGAAGAGTTCCACTACAAGGGACCGGAGTTTATTGCTCCGTTTCTTCATGTCATCGATAGCAACTGCTTTTGCTGCTTTCTGCATCATCTCGGAATTGTCCATGGTCATGCACCTAACCTGCAAAACCTCCGCCCAGAGTCACTGCCAACTCTAGGCAGTCACATGCAAACTCCACTGAGGTTGCAGCCTTAAACGCTTGTACTATCGAGCCCTTTGCTGAAAAGAGCTTCCACAACTCGTAGATGTTGCCTAGCGCATGCTCAGCCCACCAGGGGCGGTTCTCCTCCATGAACTGCATATCCATTGCTCCTTCTGCTGCTTGCATCTCTAGGATGGTATTCTTTGCGATGAAAGCTTGTCGGGTTCTCAGGATGACAGTTGCTATGATAAGCCCTTGAATAAGAAGCTCAGCAGCGACTCCACCATCACCCCAACTGTTGCGCATGGCTCCCAAGGCCATGAACACCACCCCGCAGCTAAGATGTATTGCAAGCCGTGCTGCCCACCGCGCTGCTACTGTAACGAGTTGTCGGGAGGTCATACTGCCCAGTTGCGCTATGAGAGATGCCTGATGACCCGCACCCTTGATAGGCGTCATGACCTTCGCGACCACCCCCCTTAGTCCAGCGAAGCCGCTAAAGACGCCACCCAGCATCATGAAGGTCAACTGCACGAGTATTATGTTGACTAGATGATTGCTGTGGAAATGGTAGTATGAGAAGGCCTCAAAGTTCTCGCCCTCAATCCAAGACAGATTCTGGTGTTGGAATCTAGGGGCGTTGTGCAAAACGAAGTCAAGAGAGTGCGCAAGACCCCTCTCGATGAACGATTTCTCGAATGCATGGGTGCAGATCATATCCAGACCGAATACGAACAAGGGCAATCCTCCAAGGAAGCCACCTGGAATGAGCATCATGGCGGCCCCAGCACCGACCATTACCGCTCCGGTGGTTATCAGAATGGGCTTCATGTACACCTGATTGACCTCGAATTGGTTCCACTTGGACTTGTACTCAGCGGCGTACTCGTGGTCGGTAGTCATCCTCAAGTAGTCGTAGTCGAAGGAAACAAGATTGGCCATGTAGCCAGCGACATCTCCCGCAAGGATTGTGGATGGGTCCTTCTCGTAGATTGCAGTGACAAGCAGAGGGGTCTGAACCGACTGTCTGGGTCATAAGTGCTGAGGGATATGATGGGAACGTAGACCTTGCGACGAGGACGCTACTTCACGAGATCTCCAGGGTCGATTGTATCGTGAAGACAACAACCTTCGAGAGACTGGACTCGGTTCCATTCCATTCTGATGTTCTTGTTCTCGTTGGTCACGGTCAACCCGACGGTCTTGAAGTCTCAGATACAATAGTACCGTGGTCAAACCTCTATGATGAGATTGCAGAGCGCCACCCACAAAGAGCGGTAGTGTTGGCGTGTCATTCTCCGACAGACTTGGAGTCGAACATAGTTGGATTCAGTGGCCTGATTGATGCAGAGGCCGGGGCACTGCTTGCAGCGTGGCATGTCCAGCGATCTGTCGATCCTGGCAGTCAGAAAACGATCCCCTTGGGAAGAGTGATTGACGCTCAGCGGAGCATGCTACATCCACTGGACAGGTACGTATACTTCGTCCACGGATACTTTGGTAATAGTACCGACTTTCACGATATGAGGGACATCCTCCTAGATCGCCTCTACCTCACAGCCTACAACGAAGTCAAGTATTTCTCCTACTTTTCCGCCTATGGAGCCACCACAGAGTGTGAGAGAGATGCCGTCCACTGGGACCACACAATCTCAGACTTCGCCATAGACTTCGCCAACGAACTTCTAAGTCTTCCAGCTGGCAGTCAGGTCAACATAGTAAGCCACAGTTTGGGTGGCGTGATTGTAAGGGAAATGCTCAGACTGAAGCGAACAGATCTTGATACTCACGGGATCAACTTTGGCCAGATTGTCACCATGGGAACACCCAATGCAGGAACGTGGCTCGCTGACCCCTTCAATATCTGGGCATACATACTTACCATTATTGTTCCCTTGGTGGTCAGTGGAGATCTGTGGCCGAGTCCGGTGTTCTGGTCGCTATGTCCAGGGAGCTCGTTCATGAACACCCTCAACGAAGATCCACCGAGTTACTCTGATGGAATACGATTCACTACTGCCGCAGCGCATGACTATTGGTATGGTTTGGCCCTAACCTTATTTCACCACGTAAATCCGTATAGTGATCCGATAGTCACTACGAGCAGCGTACATTCGATCGACGCCTGGAATCAGACTACCTTCCCGAGTAACATGTTTCATCCCAACCTAGTGAATGATGAATTTGGCGGAAGACGGACATACAACTACGTGGGAGAATGGCTCAACTATGGTGATGACTCTGATGGGGATGGTCTGCTTGACGACGAGGAGAGTTACTACTACGGAACAAACCCCGACCTCTACGACACGGATGGCGATGGCCTTTCGGATGGTGCCGAAGTCAACACGTATGGCACAGATCCCAACTACTGGAATACTGATAACGATGCGATTAGTGATGGCAATGAAGTTTCTTGGGGTTATGATCCTCTGGATGCAAATAGTCCTATACCAGCCTCGTCGCTAATTTCCTCAGTTTCTGTCATTACATCTAGCAGAACAGTCAAGGTCTATGTGAATCATTACCCAGCAATGGACTATGTGAAGTTTTATGTGAAGTATAAGACCAAGTTCGGATCTTGGACCAGCTATAGCTATATGGGAATAGATTACTCTCCCCTTACTGGCGGGGATTATTATAGGTCATGGACTCATCCAACGGTTTACACTCGGATGATGGTGATGGTAAAAGCTTACGACTCAGATGATAATTGGCTGGGATCAGATTACGACACCTCTGGCATCAATCCTGGTGGTGGGGGCGGAGGTGGCGATCCACCAATAGAATGATAGGGAATCAGATTAGTTAACCCGTATTAATAGGGAAATATGAGAGATTTGATTTCTTCCACCATTTCTCTCAACGCTCGAAATCAATCGAATGTAGTATAACAAAGAGTTGCTACAGATGACACATCACAACACAGTCCCAAAATCAAGGTTAATTGTGATAATGCATCCAAGCTATAGTTTCAAGAGAAAGAGGGCTCTTCAGATATGCCTCATGCTGACATTGAGTGTGCTTCAGCTCAGAGTATCAGCAATGACCCTCTTCACTCCACTGCAGTCGGACGGACTGACATGGGAAATGGTTGAACACGACTATCCCGGTGCCATCTTTGAGGATGTGGCATTCCTAGATGCCACCCATGGCTGGGTCATAGGCCAGTTGGAAATCAACTTTCCGACTGACGTGGTTGTTCTATACACGGATGATGGTGGCAGTTCATGGCAGGTGAAGATGAGCGAAGAGGAGCAATTGCTCCGACAGATTGACATTGTAGATGAGGATACTATATGGATCACCGGTATTGGTGGTCTCTTCTACACGACTGACGCAGGCGAAACGTGGCAGAAGATTGATCT
>DAOVDG010000151.1 GCA_030669595.1 Candidatus Thorarchaeota archaeon | reverse complement strand
TGAGTCCTCCAATCCGGGGTCTCTCACGAGGGCTAATCTTGCGTAGTCAACGGCGTCCTGCCACCTTTCGAGTTCGTAGTTTATCTCAGCTGTGTGCAAAAGGGCAAGAGTAAGCCGAGCTTCAAGTTCCAACGCAGACTGGAAGCTTTCAAGGGACTCCTCAAGCATGCCGAGATTGCGAAGGCACACACCCTTGTTGAACAGAGGAACCGGGTCCTTTGGGTCCGACTCAGCAGCTCTGTCTAAGTATTCCAGCGCTTTCTTGGTCAACGCACTTGAGGGATCGGGGGTTTCCTGCAGCTGCATGAGACCGACTCCCATGGATGTAAGGGCGTGAGTGTGACTGGGGTTCCCAGAAAGGAACTGCTCCAGTTTCTCTATGGCCTCCTTGGTTTTTCCCTCAGTTAGGAGTAGTGCAGCCTCGTCATACTCCTTTTGTCTGCGTCTGAAGAGTGGCATGTTAAAGACCTCTTGTAGCCGGTTCACGGATACTCTTAAGTGATGACCTCGCAGCGCACGAGTGGTGATTGAGTCTGGGCCGTCTTTTTGGTACCAACGGAGTTCGCGGCGTCATCAATGAATTTCTAACCCCTCAACTAGTATTGGATCTTGGCCGTGCTATTGGTACTGTTGTGGGTACGGGGTTGATTGCGGTCTCTCGTGACTCTCGAATGGGTGGCGAGATGCTTACCAACGCTCTTGTGTCGGCATTGGTATCGACAGGGTGCTCTGTAGTTGACATTGGTCCCGCACCAACACCAACGTTGCAGTTCATGATTCCCAGACTTGACTGTGTGGGTGGCGTTGTAGTCACAGCCTCTCACAACCCTCCAAACTTCAATGGACTAAAGGTGATGGGGCCAAGTGGCATAGAGGTTCCTCGTGATGTAGAGGATCAGATTGAGGACATTTACTTCAAGAGAGAGTTTAAGGTCGCTGATTGGAAGCGCATCGGTTCAGTACGAAGCTATGACACTGCGATGAGAGAATACTTGGATGCGATTAAATCGCACGTGGATGTAAACAAGATACGCCAACGTCAGCTCACAGTCGTTGTCGATGGCGCAAACAGTGTTGGGTCACTAGCTACACCAATCCTCCTGCGAGACCTTGGATGCAAAGTAGTTTCAATCAACAGTCAGTTGGATGGAGCCTTCCCTGGGCGGAATCCCGAACCAACCCCTGAGAATGTTGCAGACTTGCGCTGCATGGTGGCATCCATTAATGCAGACCTCGGGGTTGCACATGATGGCGATGCAGACAGAGCCACGTTTGTAGATGAAACCGGCCGCGTGCTTTGGGGCGATCAGTCGTTTGCAATCGTTGCCTCTTACGTGCTCGCTCAGAAACCGGATTCAACTCTTGTCACCCCTGTAAGTAGTGGTAAACTCATCGAAGATGTCGCTCGACAAGCTGGTGCAAAAGTTGAATGGACCGAAGTTGGAAGTGTTGTGGTTTCTCACAGGATCGAAGAAATCGGTGCCGAGCTTGGCGGTGAAGAGAATGGCGGCGTATTCTTTCCCGCGCACTTAGCTGCACGAGATGGTGCAATGACCGTAGCCCTCATAGTGGACATTATGACCAAGGAGGAGAAACAGCTCTCAGACCTTGTTTCTGAACTCCCTACGTATTTCAGTGACAAACGGAAGGTTCCAGTTCCTCCAGAGAAAAAGGAAGCAATACTTGACGCACTTCTCTTGCTCACAAAGGAGCATAATCGGATAACTATGGACGGCGTAAAGCTGATACTAGATGACGGTTGGATTCTCATGCGCCCATCAGGAACAGAACCGCTTTGGAGATGCTTTGCTGAAGGAAAAACGCAAGAAACCGCTGAACGGCTCTGCAAAATGGGGGTAGAGCTCATCCAAGCTGCAATTACAAAATCATAGCGCATAGCGCTGACGATAAAGCGATGATTCCTTGTGAAGTCCCCTTTGCACAACGAATAAAGGGCAGTGGGTCTGCTTCACATTGTCTGGTCCTCTGAGGGATATAATAATGACAAAGCTGCTTGATGAGATGGACTACCTAAGTCTTGGGAAACGAGTCCGTCTTCATAGGTTGATGTATGAACATGGGCCTGGAAACGGGCACATGATGTTTCTACCGATAGATCAGGGTATGGAGCATGGCCCCGTTGACTTCTTCCCAAATCCTCCTTCTGCTAACCCTGAATTTCAATTCAACTTGGCAAAAGAGGTGAACTTCTCCGGCATAGCGCTGCACCTTGGCCTTGCTGAGAAGTATGCAACGAAATACGCGGGTAGGGTTCCCATCGTGCTCAAGATAAATGGCAAGACCCACATTCCCTCTGACTCCCATGCTCTTTCCCCCATGACAGCGTCTGTCGAGGATGCTGTTCGAATTGGTGCGGATGCCATAGGATACACGATATACGTTGGAAGTCCCAGCCAAGTAGCTGACTTCACCCAGTTCAGAAAGGTGAAAGCAGATGCAGATCGTTACGGGATGCCAATCATTATTTGGGCATATCCTCGCGGCGAAGCAATTGAGAAGAAGGGCGGAAGGAACTCCCTCTACGCAGTGGATTACGCAGCACGGGTGGCGGCTGAGCTAGGTGCTGACGTTGTAAAGCTCAATGTGCCCAATGATGACCCGAAGAAGAAATCTCAGCAACGACCGCCCTATGACAAACTAGACCTAAACTATGAGGACAGTGTCAGAAAAGTGGTGGAGTCTGCAGGAAAGACATTGGTTCTGTTCTCTGGTGGGAGTAAAATCAGCGATGATGATCTCATATCTCGGGCGAAGACCTGCATCGATGTAGGTGCGAATGGGCTAATCTTTGGCCGAAATCTGTGGCAGCGCGAGTGGGATGACGCGGTCAAGATCTCCACGCGCCTTCGCGAACTACTGCAGAAATCATAAGGAATGAATCATCTCTCGTGCATACCCCGCAGCAGAGAAGAAACGCTCTATTGTAATATGAAAATGAATTACAAGGGCCCGAAGGCCCTTCATATGAAAGCGCAATATCCGGTGAGTAGTACTACTCTTCAGGCTTTGACTCTGCAACCTTTTCTTCATCAAAGTCGAAGTCTTCAAGTGGCTCTGGAGCAGGAGTTGTCAACATTGTCCAGCCTATCCACATTGCGATGACCATGATAAGAACCACACCAAGCCAGATTGGTATAATCACCAGCAGCAACGGTGTTGGGTTGAATATACTCGCTAACAAGGAGCCAGCACCAAAGGTAGTATCGACCCAAACTCGCAGATCGGGAAGAAGCTCCAAGATGATGAGACCCCAAGTGTAGTAAAGAAGTACGAGAAGCGCTCCGATGAATATTAGCACGCCAATTGCTTTTTCCTTGCCCATTTCTGTCCACTACCTTGTGTTGCATAATAATGCGAACTAAGTCGTCTACGCCATCATGTCTAATAAAAGGATTGTGACTACTCTTGACTTGAATAACTCCTCACACGGGCCATCAATGCTCCTTACTGCGAGATATTATTCGATTTCTGTCATCTCACAAACCTATGTTGAACTTCATCCAGTGCTTTGTCAAGTCTAGCACTCAATGGATATGCGCAAAGGCCTGCGAAGATGCCCAGAATGACAGATGAGATGAGCCGGAAAATGAAGAAGTTCAGGCCAAGGTAGTACAGTTCTAGAGGTATCCTGAGTGGCCCCATCAGTGTTTGTCCAGTCATGAACGCAATAAGGTAGTGTGAGCCAACGCCTTTCCTTTTTAACACGTAAACGAGCGGGAATATGCTGTAGATTGGTCCGGGCGTGACGATCCCAACACATGTCACTATGGTGAGTCCTACGAGCAGATTTCTCCCTGTTAGGAACCGTGTGACGAGGTCTCTGTCGATCCAGGCATCCATCCATCCCGCAAGGAGACTGGCGACGATGAAGATGGGTATTGTTTCAATCAGATTGGTCGCAGAAAAATCCAATGCATACTGGACTTGTGAGGGTTGTGTCAAATACACAACGATGAAGAAGAATGCCAAGAGAACAAGAAGAGACCCCTCCAGAATTATTGCGTCTAGATACCGCTTGAGAACTGATCTCTCCTTCGCATCTTCGAGAGCTGCTGAGGTGCTTTCTGACTCTTCGCTCATTATGGTGTCACATCGGGAATATAGAGGGGGATGAAACTGTGCACGAATACGGCCATGTAGCCTGCCACAATTGCAGTGACGATGGCTATGGCTAGCCTAGCAAGGAAGAACTTAGACCCAAGGTACTTGATTTCGATGAAGCAGCCTTCAGGCACATCAATCAGCTGCTGACTTGCAATCAAAGCCATGGCCGCCCCTACAGACGCTCCTTCAGTATTGAGAATAATCTCTGCGAGCGGGTAGATTGCGTATCTGGGTCCAGGAAGCAAGAATCCAAACAGAGTCGCCCACAATATACCGGTTTCAGCCTGTCCAAAGAACATGAGCACAGCCTCATCATCAGGCAGAAGTAACACCTGAATGAATCCTATCAGAAGCACTGC
>DAOVDG010000041.1 GCA_030669595.1 Candidatus Thorarchaeota archaeon | reverse complement strand
CCATATGAAGAACCCACATCAAAGGCCAGTTTGTCAAGTTCACTTCTGTACATGTCCGTAAACTTGTCCTTAGATTCGCCAGTAAGTACAGTGAACCTCCATTGCTGACCATTCTTAGCACTGGGCGCGAATGTTGCTACTTCAATGATATCTCTGATAAAATCCTCTTTTACCTCAGCCTTCTTGTATGTTCTAATGCTTCGACGTTCCTTGATAGCCTCATCAATACTCATCATGTCATTCAACACCTTCAGGAAGATGAACCAAGAAACTGCACTCCAAGTCGCCTTTGAGCACTGACTTGACAACTTCCACTTCCAAGGGCTGACCCAAAGCCGCCTCCCAAGGCTGTTTAGTGAAACCTGCACTACAATAGCAGAATGTGGGCGAAACCTCGACATCTCCCGCCTTGATAGATTCTCTGGCCCATGGACAGTGACAGCAATAGTATCGTTTCATCATCTTGTCAGTTTCTGCAAGATACTCCTTGGTCATATACGGAATCTTTGTGTGATAGATTATGTTACCTTTTCGCACACCGGTCAGAATATCCGGCCGGCTCTTAACGAAGTCAATCACTGCATCAGTAATCTCTTGATTGAAGAACGGCGTGCCTTCGTCCCTATGTTTCTCCAACTGAGCGATGGCTTTCGCTCTCCTTCTTTCCATGTATTCATCGATATCCCTAGCCTTGAGGTATTCATTTCTCTTCTCAAAATGGTACTCTTTTGGTATTCCGTGAGCAACTTCAGATAGGACTTCCCTGCACGTTTCAGCATCAACCGTGGCTTCTAGATTATTTACCACCGCTTGTGTGATTTTGGGTTTCTGAGAGGGCGGCAAACCCAGTGGTGGCAGTTCGATTTCATTGAAGACTGCATCCCGTTTTTCTTCGCCAGCAATCTCACCCAGCTTTTCATAGAGCACGTCTATAACATCGCCTCCGTCGATTAGCCCAAAAAACGACACGTAGATGTCATTATTTTTCACAAAGAGCCCGTATCTAGTCAACGCAACGAAGTTGTCGTATGTATTTGCTTCTTCTTTGATTAGCACGGTCGAGAACTTCGCTACCTCTTCTGATGTCGCTGACTCGAGCATCTTTGGCTCGTCAAGACCTTTCAGGAAGTTTTCGAACTTCTCTACGATTGAGATAGACAGCATAATCTGATCTTCAGAGCTTTTTCGTTTTTTTAGAAATCCACGAAACTTTTCTCTGTCCAACTGTTTCACTTTCCAGCTAAGCCCGCTAGCACCTTATTAGTCCTAATCAAGACAAAGGTCAGAGCAAGTCTGGATAGGTCGGAACAAAGGCTTCCAAGCCGAGATATTTCTTGTATCCATGACAGTATTACTAGGAGTTTTAGTATTCAACTCAGACACGCATTAGTGGTGGAAAGCGATTTGAGAGCCATAGAGAATAAAGTCAAGCGTGGTTTCCGTGAGAAGGGCATTCCATGTCAATCGGTCTTCAGAATGCCAGACATGGAAGATTACAGAGTCCTACTCTCTTTCAATTCAAAGGATAGTCAACGCCTAACAACCATGAAAATAAAGAGGGCACTCAACGCTCTTGGTATCGGGGAGTTCAAAGTGCCTACAGACTTTCAAAGACTGAGCGCATCATTTCTACATCTCGAGGTTGTGCTTGGGGCGCGTACAGAACGTCCAATCACGCCAACTGCATGTTAGATGACTTCCATAGCAGTGAAATAGCACATGTTTTCAGGATGCATTGGTGAAGCAAAGTCATGGATCTTGGATTGAAGAATAAGACTATTCTTGTAACCGCTGCTTCTCGTGGTCTTGGCTACGGGGTCGCTAAGGCACTTGCTGAAGAAGGCGCTAAAGTCATAATTTGCGGGCGAACCGAAGAATCTCTAAAGATTGCCATTGCATCCTTGGGTCCCAATTCACAATACTTCGTGGCTGATGTTTCCAAATCAGGAGATATCACAGAGTTGATTGGTCATGTGAAACAAGCCACTTCAAAGCTAGATGGTCTATTTGTAAACGCTGGCGGTCCTCCTCCCGGGACCTTTTCGGACCTATCTGATGAGCATTGGAAATCAGCATTTGAGCTCACTTTGATGAGCTCTGTCAGACTGACTCGGGAAGCTCTTCCGCTCTTACGAAACTCAGATTCACCGTCCATTCTATACAGCACCTCAATTTCAGTCAAGGAACCAATCCAGAATCTATTACTCTCAAATGCAATACGTCCTGCAGTTGTCGGCATGATGCGCACGATATCCGATGAAATAGGACCTGAAGGTATCCGTGTCAATGCAATCTGTCCAGGCTATATCTACACCAAGCGTGTTGATGAGCTTCTGGCCAAGTCAAAGGAAGGAGATTCTTCCGCCAAGGATGCAATCGAAGCAAGGATTCCTCTGAAGCGGATGGGCACTCCAGAGGAGTTTGGAGCAGTTTGCGCCTTTCTACTCAGTCCAATGGCAAGCTATGTGCACGGAGCGCTACTACTGGTCGATGGCGGGCTCTACAGAGGCATGATGTAACTTGATTACAGGCTGAGCCCGAATTCGGTCGGGTCACCCCGGCCAAGAATCAATAGGGCCTTCCTTGCGTAATTGCGGACCTGCTCATCAGGGTCATTTAGCAGTGTTTCTAAACTTGCGGCTGCAGGTGGGTAGGGCGATACGCCCATAGCCCAAGCCGCACTTCGTTTGACGTCAGTTTCAGATGATGTCAGCAGCTCTGCAATTACTCTGAGTATCATTTCGGACCGTTTTTCAACCAACAGGCGAATCATCCTGACTTGCTCATCTGGAACTGCACTTCGCATTACGTCAGCTAGTCCCTGCAATGCATGCGAGTCATTCATGTCCCTCAACCCTCGAATCGCCCAGTCGCGGACTAGTTCATCATCATCTTCCAGTGCAGCTAACAGACAACTCACAGAATCTGGAGAACCAATGGTACTAAGTGCCCATGCGCCCGACTGACGAATCTCAACCTCAGAATCGCCGAGAAGTGCACAGAGAGCTCCAATACTTTCACTATCTTCTATCCTCGTCAGAACATACACTGCCTCCTTGCGGAGATTTACATCCTCTGACGAGTCTCTAGCCATGTGTCTCAGCATTCTACCATACCTCTTGGAATCAGTGCTTGCGAGAATATGTACTGCCCATTTCCTCGCTTGGAACTCCCCATCTCTGTCATTGAGAATCTGCAAGACCCGATCATTAAGCGAGTCCACTCTGGTCCTGTAGCCTGCTTGAAGCCCTTGCAAACGCACTTTCGGGTCTTGGTCAAAAATAGCCATCTCAACTACCATAGTGACTAACTTGTCGTTCAGAAGGTCAATCAGATCGATTATTCGATATCTTATGTCAGATGTAGTGTCACCCTTCTTCTCAGTGAAGACATCCGCAAGGAATTCTTCGAACGCCTCCGGGTGCACGTTCATGTACTCTGCAATCTCGTGACGCTTGGTCGGGTCGTAGTCATCTCCTAGGAGTCTTAGCATTGCAGTCACAATCCTATCAGCAATGATGCGCCCTTGTTACCTTTTCCATCATGGCATGTCAGTATATCTTGAATGCATCAGCATGTGGTTGTTTCCACAGCTTCTAGAAGCGGCTCTCTGCAGGCAAAGTTGTGCTCCAAGAGCATCTCAATACAAGACAACATGGCAATCGGAACATATGAACCACGCTCTTATCAGAATCACGATGGGACCAAAGATACTAGCTATCAAAGAACAGAAAAGCAATCGATTACAACCATGATACATGCTCTGGAAGGAATCTGCTGATCAAGTTGCATCTTCAGGCTTGCTCTGTGTGATATTCGGCATGTGTATTGGTTTCTTATTTGGACCTTTTCTTGGCATTGGACCTGCAGTTATGTTCTATCTGCTTGGCATCGGTCTTATTACGTATGCAATTTACCTAAAGCAGAATTAGTAGAGCGGAATTAGCCCATTCTGTTCGCTTGAATTCTAATCCCAAGAGAAGTGGCGCCCCCGCCGGGATTTGAACCCGGATCTCAAGAGTTCCGTTTTAGCAATCAAGAGATTACTTGATTGACAGTCTTGAATGCTAACCGGGCTACACTACAGGGGCCCGCACCGCTCGACCTTCAAAATTCTATTAAACCTGTCGGAATTGCAATGTGATTCCGTGACGATTGCCTAGGATTGCACTTCGAGCGGCAGTTTGGCAAACCTTTTTACCCCATGACCCACTATGTGATATGGCTCTTTTCCGCAGAAGCCATACTAGATGGTATGCTATCCATCTTGGTTTTAAGGAAAACCTTTTATGGCCACAAAATTTCCCGTCGGTTGCTCACGCAGAACTGCTTCCCACTCATGCATGACCATATGTAGTACTCCGTATGAGTCAGTGCTTTGTGTAAGTACTCGATTTACCGCGTGTCACATATGGCAAGCAGACGCACGGGCTCGTGGCGCAGACAGGTAGCGCAGCAGGCTTTTAAACTAAAAGTGAAGACACCTGATGGCCGCGGGTTCAAATCCCGCCGAGCCCGCCACGTTTCCCGGGCGCGAGAGTGTGGTAGTGATTTTGCTAGAGTAAATAAACGGGGCGGCTATTGCGGCGGAAGACTGAGCTCGGATTTTCTGGGTCTCATGCGTTGGGAAGCGTGATTGTCAGCAGTAGTACCCCCCGTCCTTCACCAAGGTGCGATAAAATGGCGGACAATAAAGGTAAGGACAAGTACTGGCCAGTGATCGAGGCCTTCTTTGACCATTTCGGACTGGTAGGCCAGCATCTGGATTCGTTCAATCGATTCGTCAGAGAGGAGCTACAGGAAGTAGTCGATAGTATCGCTCAGCTCAATCCGAAAGTCGAGGGATATACAGTTCAACTCGGCAGGATAACCGTAGAGTCTCCCACTGTTCGGGAGGCCGACGGTAGTGAGCACGCACTCTATCCCAATGAGGCTCGCATTCGAAACTTAACTTATGCAAGCAAGCTCTTTCTTGAGTGCACCCCTGTCCGCAAGGAGGGCTCAGTCACCACGCGGCTTGAAACTCTGAGGATTTACATAGGCAACCTACCAATCATGCTCCGAAGTGAGAAATGCCTTCTCCATGGCATGTCACAAGAAGAGCTGATACAGCATTGTGAGGATCCAAAGGACCCCGGCGGGTACTTCATCATTAATGGTTCAGAGCGTGTGCTAGTCACGCAAGAGGATTTGGCGCCAAACCGAATACTAATCGATGAGGCCAGCAAAAGCTCAAGCTACACACATGTTGCCAAGGTATTCTCAACCTCCAGAGGATTCCGTGCTCCAGTGACCATTGAGAGAAAGAGAAGTGGGGAGCTTCGCGTTTCATTTCCGTCAGTTCCCGGCAAGATTCCCTTGGCGATTCTTCTGAAAGCTCTTGGCTTAGAGTCTGATAGAGAGATTGTCGACGTGATCTCAGATGATGAAGAGATACGCAACGAGCTAATTGTGACTATAGAACAGTCTTCACCAATCAATGCTCTCATGGATGATGAGGATGGCTCTACTCGAAGCAACGCACTGGATTTCATAGGGAAACGTGTTGCTGTGGGCCAGACCAAGGAATATCGGTTAGCTCGAGCAGAGAAAGTACTTGACAGATACCTGTTGCCACATATCGGAACCGAAGATAAACACCGCCTTCAGAAGGCTTACTACTTGGGTCAGATGGTAGAACGACTGCTCGAACTAGTCTTGAGCAAGCGCCAGCCAGACGATAAGGATCATTATTCCAACAAGCGGCTAAAGCTTTCAGGAGATCTTCTCATGTCCTTGTTCAGAGTAGCTCTCTACTCCTTGACTCGCGACATCAAGTATCAACTCGAACGCACAGCTGTTCGTGGCCGCAAGCCGAACATTCGCACTGCAGTCCGGGCTGATGTTATTACTCAGAGAATGAAGCATGCTCTTGCCACAGGCAACTGGGTCGGCGGAAAGGCTGGTGTGTCTCAGCTACTTGACCGTACCAACTACATCTCATCGCTTTCTCATCTTAGAAGAGTAGTTTCACCCCTCTCGCGATCACAACCGCACTTTGAGGCGCGAGATCTGCATTCAACTCACTGGGGGAAGATATGCCCCAATGAAACGCCCGAAGGTCCAAATTGTGGTCTTGTGAAGAATATCGCCATGATGGCGTACATCTCCGTTGGTACTGAGGAGGAAGCAGTGGAACGCGCTCTACTCAAGAGTGAAGTAGAATCGATTGAAACTCTAAAGGGCAAGCGCGGCTCGAAGTGGGCTGATGTGTTCCTGAATGGCCGTCTTGTAGGAATTCATCCAGCTCCTCTAGTACTTGTTAAGGCCATGCGCCAGAAACGGCGTGCTGGTGAGATTGATCAAGAAACCAACATTGCCTACTATGACGGTATTAATGAAGTTCAAGTAAATTGCGATGCAGGTCGTGTCAGGCGCCCGCTAATAGTCGTTGAGAATGGCAAGAGCCGTCTCACTGACGAACATCTTAAAATGGTTGTAGAAAGCGAATGGGGCTTTCCAGACCTGATGCGGAACGGAGCAGTCGAATTCATAGATGCCGAGGAAGAGGAGAACACCCTCATCGCAATGTATCCAAATGAGATTAGTCCTAGGACGACACACATGGAGATTGTTCCGTCAACAATTCTCGGTATCTCTGCGGCATTGATTCCATTCCCTGAGCGGAACCAATCGCCTCGTAACGTGTACATGGCAGGCATGGCAAAGCAGTCTGTAGGTGTGCCAGCGGCCAACTTCAATTTTCGGACTGACACTCGCGCACACTTTTTCCACTATCCACAGGTACCTCTTGTCAAGACTCGCGCCATGAATTCGATTGGGTTCGAAGAACGTCCAGCTGGGCAGAACTTCGTGGTTGCAATCCTGTCATTCGAAGGCTACAATATAGAAGATGCGCTGATACTGAACAAGGCTTCTGTTGAGAGAGGGCTGGGTAGAAGTACATTCTGCAGAGTTTATGAGAGCGAAGAACGCAAGTATCCTGGCGGGCAAGAAGACAAGTTTGAGATTCCAGATCGAAGTGTTCGAGGCTACAGAGCATCCGAGTCATACCGCAACCTTGGCGAGGATGGAATAATCGAAACCGAGGTTGAGGTACTGGGGGGCGATGTACTGATAGGGCGGACTTCTCCGCCACGTTTCCTCGAGGAATACTCGGAGTTCGAAATTGCTTCTCCCAACCGACGCGAAACTTCTGTTGCTGTACGCCACGGAGAGTCTGGAGTCGTAGACAGTGTCATTCTCACTGAAACCATTGATGGTAATCGACTGGTGAAGGTAAAAGTCCGAGACCTTCGGATTCCAGAACTAGGCGACAAGTATGCTTCACGTCACGGACAGAAGGGCATCATTGGCCATATAGTTCCTCAGGCTGACGTTCCATTCACTGAAGACGGTGTTGTGCCTGACCTGATTCTGAATCCTCATGCCATTCCAAGCCGAATGACAATCGGTCAGATTCTTGAGATGATTGCTGGAAAGGCAGCATCAATGCATGGTGAACAGCAAGACGCAACACCATTCTGCGGTGTTTCCGAGGAGGAGCTGTTCAAGATACTAAAGAATCACGGTCTGCAGCATAACGGCCGCGAAACTATGTACTCCGGTATCACCGGCGAGAAACTCAGAGTTGACATATTCATCGGTGTAATCTACTATCAAAAGCTCCACCATATGGTGGCAGACAAGATACATGCCCGTGCCAGAGGTCCCGTACAGATTCTTACACGCCAGCCCACGGAGGGAAGAGCGAGAGAAGGTGGTCTCAGGTTCGGTGAGATGGAGCGCGATGTTCTAATCGGTCACGGTGCAGCCATCCTGTTGAAAGGCAGGCTACTCGATGAATCGGATAAGAGCAACATGCTGGTCTGTGAAGACTGCGGTCTAATTGGTGTCTACGACCGCAATAAGGACACATACTACTGTCCGATTTGCGGTACCAACGCCAAAATCAGTAGCGTGGTTGTGTCGTACGCTTTCAAACTGCTAATACAAGAAATGATGTCGCTTGGACTTGCCTGTAGGCTGCGACTCAAGGAGATGATCTAAATGGCCGCAGGTGGTCTTACTACAAAGAAAATCGACTCTATTGAGTTTGGGCTTCTCAGCCCAGATGACATCCGAAAGATGTCTATTGCTCAGATTGTGGTTGCTGATACTTACGACGAAGATGGATATCCGATTAGCAGCGGCATCATGGATACCAGACTCGGAGTCATCGACCCTGGCCAGCGCTGCAAGACCTGTGGAAACAGAGTGGGAAACTGCCCTGGACACTTTGGGCATATCGAGCTTGCACGCCCTGTCATGCATGCAGGCTATGCGAAGGTGATACATAAGGTCCTACGTGCAATATGCAGAGAGTGCAACCGTATCCTACTGACCGATGAGGAAATTGAATACTACGCACGATTGTTCAAGAAGTATCCAGAGATCGGTCAAAAGACAGCCAACCTCTCCAAAGACATTCTGAAGCGGGCTGCCAAGGCGAAAGCCTGTCCTCATTGCGGTGAGGAACAGCTGAAGCTAAAACTTGAGAAGCCAACTTCAATCTATGAGGTAAGCGAGGCCGGCTCTGTCAGGCTCACACCAATTGACATCCGCGCCAAACTGGAGAATGTCACAGATGATGACTACAGACTCTTGGGGATTAACCCAGAAGCTGCACGACTTGAGTGGTCAATTCTCACTGTGATGTCTGTGCCGCCTGTCGCAGTTAGGCCCTCAATCACTCTGGAGTCCGGTGTTCGTTCTGAGGACGATCTTAGCCATAAACTGATCGACATAATCAGAATCAATCAACGTCTACGCGAGAATCTAGATGCTGGGGCCCCTCAATTGATCGTAGAAGATCTTTGGGAGCTTCTACAATATCACTGTACGACGTACTTCGACAACGGTGTTAGTGGCATTCCACCCGCAAGGCATAGGTCCGGTCGCGCGCTTCGAACCCTTGCTCAGAGACTAAAGGGCAAAGAGGGCAGATTCAGATCTAACCTCTCAGGGAAGCGAGTTGACTTCTCAGCCCGTACTGTCATCTCACCCGACCCCAACCTGAGCATGAACGAGGTCGGAGTGCCTGAGCAGATTGCTACAATCCTGACAATTCCACAGCGTGTCACTGAGTGGAACTTAGAAGAGATGAAGGCGCTGGTGATTCGCGGTCCAGACAGACATCCTGGATGCAATTACTTGATTCGTAGCGACGGTCGCCGTGTAGACCTGCGATTCGTGAAGGACCGTTCCATAATCTCGGACACGATTGAGCCTGGCTTCATAGTGGAGCGCCATCTAGCGAGTGGCGACATTGTGCTGTTCAATAGACAGCCATCACTTCATAGAATGTCAATAATGGCACATGAAGTACGAGTGATGCCCTATCGGACATTTAGGCTATCTCTATTCGTGTGTCCACCTTACAACGCAGACTTTGACGGCGATGAGATGAACCTCCATGTGCCACAGTCTGAGGAGGCTCGAGCCGAAGCACGGGTGTTAATGAGGGTACAGGAGCAGATTCTCTCACCACGGTATGGTGGCCCAATCATCGGAGCACTGCAGGACTATATCTCAGCCGCTTTTCTATTAACTCGCAAGTCTACTCTGTATACACGGAATAAGGTGAACCAGTTGCTGGCCACTGCGGGCTATGAAGGTGAGCTCACACCTCCTGCGATAATAAAACCAGTACCTCTATGGACTGGAAAGCAGATATTCAGCATGTTCATACCTGATGGCATCAACATCTCCTTCAGGGCTAACGTGTGCCGGAAGTGTACAACGTGCAAGAAGGAAGACTGCGAATACGACTCATACGTTGTCATTAGGGATGGCAACATAACCTTCGGCGTTATTGATGAGAAGGCCTTCGGAGCCGGAGAGCCTGACTCGTTGTTCCACCGGATAATCAAGGAAAAGGGGTCGACAACAGCCAGAATCTTCATGGACTCAGTAGGAAGACTACTTGTCAGACTTATCACAGACAGAGGATTCTCAATGGGTCTTGATGATGTGACTCTGCCACGTGAAGCATCACGGCGAATCAAGATTATTCTCGAGAAGGCAGACAAGAAAGTCAACCAGCTCATCGAAACCTACCAACGAGATGAGCTGGATGCGAACCCTGGACAGACTCTTTTGGAAACACTGGAGCAGAGAATCATGGCCACTCTCGCAGAGGCAAGAGACTCTGCAGGTGCAGTTGCAGGAGAGCATCTGGGTCTTGATAATTCCGCTGTGATAATGGCACAGACGGGTGCCAGAGGCTCACGACTAAACCTTTCACAGATGGCTGCAGTTGTTGGCCAGCAAGCAGTAAGAGGCGAACGTGTCAGCAGAGGATACATGGGCCGTACTCTACCTCATTTTGAACGCGGTGATCTCGGTGCAAGAGCTCGTGGTTTCGTTGCATCCAGCTACAAGAGTGGTCTTGATCCCATTGAGTACTGGTTCCATGCAGCAGGTGGCCGCGAAGGACTCGTTGACACAGCTGTGCGTACTTCAACGTCAGGATACATGCAGAGGCGACTAATGACAGCTCTGCAAGACCTCAAGGTTGAAACAGACGGGACAGTCCGAACTGCGCCAGGGCGAATTGTCCAATTCAAATTCGGAGACGACGGTGTAGACCCAAGCAAGTCTGATCACGGACGTTCAGTCAATATTGACATAGCGATTGAGAAAGTGCTTGGTAAGAGCAAAGTGAGTAGGGAGGCATAAGAAGATGTCCAAGAGCACAGTTATAGCGCACATGGAGAAACGATTCTCGAAACTGAGAGATGAACACAGACTCCCACCGAAGGTTCTCAACGAGCTTGAGGAGAAAGTAACGGACATTGGTCTCACGAAGAAAGAATTCGACGAAATCTGTGATAATGTCATTGATTCTTACGAGCGGGCTCTGGTAGAGCCAGGTGAGGCGGTAGGCACAGTTGCAGCACAGAGCATAGGTGAACCGGGCACTCAGATGACTCTTAGAACTTTTCATTACGCCGGGGTCGCTGAACTCAGCGTCACCCAAGGTCTCCCACGGCTAATAGAGATAGTAGACGCCCGGAAAAATCCAAGTACCCCGACGATGAAAATCCATCTTGCTGACAACATTGCAGAAGACCGAAATGCAGCCAAAAGGATTGCACGTGACATCGAGATGATCCTCGTTGAGAGCGTCGCGAGCAATATTTCGATAGATTTGCTTCGTCAGGCTATCGATATTAGGTTTGATCCTGAGCTGATGGAGGATAAGGCCCTAACAGTCGAGATTATTGCAGAGGCAATAAAGGCCAAGATTAAAGCCAAGGGCGAGGTGGAGTCCGGGGACAACACTATATTTGTCTATCCAACTGGTGAAACACTTGCAGATCTGCAGCGTCTGAGCGAGAAGATTCGTGAGGTGCGAGTCAAGGGCATAGACGATGTCACACACGTTGTGATTCGCAAGGAGTCAGATCGCTACGTTCTGTACACAGAGGGGTCCAACCTTCAAGATGCTCTGGAGATAGCTGATGTCAATCCACACAAAATATACACCAACAATCTCAAAGAAATATATCAAGTCCTCGGGATAGAGGCAACCAGAAATGCAATCATCCAAGAGGCGATGAGCGTTCTGAATGAGCAGGGCATGGATGTTGATGTACGACACATAATACTCGTTGCCGATATGATGACTGCAGATGGTGCGATACGCCAGATTGGCCGGCATGGCATTTCAGGTTCGAAGAACAGTGCCTTGGCTCGGGCTGCCTTTGAGGTGACTATCAAGCACTTACTGGGCGCAGGCATAGCAGGGACAAAGGACCCACTTAAAGGCATAACTGAGAATGTGATTCTCGGCCAGCTCATCCCGTTGGGCACTGGTTCCATCGATTTACTGATGAATCCTCAGGGCTCTCTTAGCAAGAAATAGGCTCTCTGAGGTTATACTAGCGCATCAATCAATGTTACAATGCGGAAACATTAAAACAGAAGTTAGTTTGACGAGATTGTTTCTGGGCTTATCAAGAAGTCACAGCAATATGAAATGAGGTTATGACCATTGAGCCTGAATCAACCGATTGCAAGTGCAGTAAGCACAGGTGAGTGTCGCATAGGGGCAAAGTCCTCCATCGATGCGATAAAGATAGGTGCTGCAAAACTAGTCGTGGTTGCCGCAAATTGTCCGAAGAACGAATACGAGGACATTGAAACCTACGCACAACTTGCTGAGGTCAAGGTGCTAGAGTTTGAAGGCACATCGTGGGATTTGGGAGAGGTCATAGGTAAACCCTTCATGGTATCAGCGATTGCTGTGATAAAGCCGGGCGACTCCAAGATTTTGAAGGCTGTTTGAGGCGATTCATTTTGCCCCGAGTCAGACTCTCGATGGATGACATGGCCTTCATTGCCACGTTCGAACGCATCACAGGAGCCTCCGCGATGGATGTGATTCGGGATGACGAGGGTAATCGACTGATCTTCATTGTGCGCCCAAAACAGCTCGGCAAAGCCATTGGTCGTGGTGGTGCAAACGTCAAGGCAGCGGCTGAAGTCTTCGGCAGGCCTATCGACATTGTTGAGATAGCTGAAACTGCAGAGGAGTTTGTGAAGAAGGCCCTTGCTCCCGCCCGAGTTGAACAAGTGAAACTCGTTCGCCACAAGAATGGAAACACGATTGCCACAGTTACAGTCAAACAAGCAGACAGAGGCATTGCCATTGGACGAGAGGGTCGGAATATCGCCCGCGCTCGAATATTGGCCAAGCGTCATTTTGACGTGACTAATGTGACAATTGCATGAGGGACCTGATGCACTCTAAGGCCGTTTCGCAGCAAAATTCGATAAGATTGCCCTGACTGTGTCATAACGCTTTTAAGCATACAACAGGCGGATGCCGTGACCACACGTAGAGAGTACTATGAATGGTGGTCCCATTATCATCACAGAGGCGAATCATTTGACTGGTTCAAAGAGCCCGATGGGCGAATTTGCAGCAAGACCCCTCCGGTCCAAGCGGAAGAAGTACCGCTGGAAGAAGCCCAGCTTGAAGAGACGAATGCTCAAGCTGAAGCGGAAGACCGACCCGCTAGAGGGTGCCCCGCAGGCACGCGGAATCGTGTTGGAGAAAGTCGGTATTGAGTCAAAACAACCCAACTCAGCTATCAGAAAGGCCGTTAGGATTCAGCTCTCTAAGAACGGTAAACAGATCACCGCATTCATACCAGGCGATGGTGGACTCAAGTATATCGATGAACACGACGAAGTCATTGTCGAGGGCATTGGGGGCGCAATGGGCGGAGCCATGGGCGACATACCAGGTGTACGCTGGAAAGTGTGTGCAGTAAACGGAGTTTCCCTTGAGTCTCTTATCTACGGCAAGGCAGAGAAACCAATTCGTTAGGTGACAAAGATGGCCGAAGAAAAGGATGATGCACCAGTCCAAGAAGAGCCGAAGGCGCCAAGCCTACCTGTAGCCACGCCTGATTTTCTGTTGTTTGGCAAATGGGATTCCACAGTGGTCCAAGTGAAGGATGTTGGTCTTACCCGATACATCTCTTTGAGGTCTGTCCTGATTCCGCATACAGCAGGAAGGCACAGCCACAAGCGTTTCCACAAGAGCAATGTGCCTATTGTAGAGCGATTCGTGAATAAACTACTCAATGCAGGACGGCGCAAAGACAAAAGGACACGCACTGGCAGGACCGCAGGCAAGAAAACACGAACAATCAACGTGGTCAAACGAGTCTTCGAGATTATTAATTTCAGAACTGGCCTCAATCCAATCCAAGTTCTCGTGACTGCTATCGAAAATACTGCTCCTTCCGAGGAAACGACACGAATCTCCTATGGCGGAATGGCATATCCTCGCTCAGTAGACGTTGCTCCCCAGCGCAGGATTGATCTCGCTTTGAAATACCTCGCTGTAGGCGCTGTTCGTTCATCGCACAAGAATGCCAAATCGTTCGAGGAATGTATCGTCGACGAGCTGCTTCTTGCTTACAAAGGCGATTCTGGAAGCTATGGAATTTCCAGAAAGGAAGAGCGCGAGAGAGTGGCCCGTTCAGCAAGGTAGTATTTTCGCCGACCTTGTAGTATCACCCTGCATCAGCAGAATTGATGCTGCACTTTTCAGCGTTTTCAGAGAGCCTTATCAGAAAAATGGGTTCCAGTCGATGCACTCAATGTGCAAGTGAAGTCGATAAGTCCACTGTTGGAAAATCAGTGCGCCATCTCCGATTAATTAGGCTGTGTTGTAGAAAGCGTTAAAAGCACGGCTCAAGGTGGCACTCACGGTCTGTACCCCATTAGAGGACAGACTGAAAGCGAATAAGGAGAAATAATGCCTTGTCCAAGAAACAGAAGGATCACCTGAACCTAGTGGTAGTTGGTCACGTCGACCACGGCAAGTCCACTATGACTGGTAGACTCCTATACGAAACTGGCGCTGTTGACGAACGTACTTTCCAACAGCATAAAGCCGAAGCAGAAAAACTTGGGCGACCCAGCTGGGCATGGGCTTTTGCGCTGGACCGCCTGAAAGAGGAACGTGAGCGAGGTCTAACCATTGACATCGCCTTCTTCAAGTTCCTCACTGACAAATACTATTACACGATCATCGATGCACCCGGTCACAAGGACTTCATCAAGAACATGATCACTGGAGCATCTCAGGCCGACGTGGCTCTTCTTGTGGTATCTGCAAAGAAGGGTGAGTTTGAAGCCGGCATCGGACCTGGTGGCCAGACAAAGGAGCACGCATACCTAGTGATGACACTCGGTGTGCCAAGCATAATTGTCTGTGTCAACAAGATGGATGACGACAGCGTGAAGTACAGCGAAGACCGCTACAACGAGGTCAAGGATGAAGTAGAAGGCTTCCTGAAGAGCATTGGCTACAAGACGGATAAAATCTCGTTCATTCCAACCTCAGCCCTCGATGCAGCAAACCTGAAGGAAAAGACAAAGGACTTCACTCCTTGGTACGATGGCCCATGCTTGCTTGAGGCACTCGACGAAGTCGAGCTTCCGCCAAAGCCACTTAAGAAACCTCTGAGGCTTCCGATTAACGACGTCTACTCAATCAAGGGTGTTGGAACTGTGCCAGTCGGTCGTGTTGAGACCGGTGTGATGAAGCCTGGGATGAAGATTACCTTCATGCCACCCAACAAGACTGGAGAGGTCAAGTCAATCGAGATGCATCACGAGATACTGTCGCAGGCAATACCTGGTGATAACATTGGCTTCAACATAAGAGGCATCGAGAGGAAAGACCTTGGCCGTGGTGACGTTGCAGGTCCTACTGACAAGCCACCGACAGTCGCTGCTGACTACACTGGCCAGATCATGGTTATCCAGCATCCGACTGCCATCACAGTGGGTTACACACCAGTTGTTCACGCACACACCGCACAGGTAGCATGCAGGTTCGATCAGATTCTGCAGAAGCTAGACCAGCGCAGTGGGCAGGTCATCGAAGAGAACCCTGACTTCGTGAAGAAAGGCGAGAGCATGATAGCGAAACTCGTACCTCTCAAGCCGATGTGCATTGAAACCTACAAGCAGTTTCCACAGCTCGGCCGTTTCGCGGTGCGTGACATGGGTATGACAGTTGCTGTCGGCGTTGTCACAAAACTCACTAAGAGGAAATAGTTCACAGAACCGGGTCGCAAGGCCCGAGTTCTCTCTCATTTTTTATTCAGCTTTGCTCGTTACTATGCAATCCGTATGTGATTCATCATTACCTGCTCTTGGGATAATGGAACCTTGACAAAATAGAGAGTGGCGCTGGGGGCGAGATTCGAACTCGCGCGTGCAAGCACACCAACTATCAGCCCGCCCGCGTCACGCGTAGGCGATTAGCAGGCTGGCTCCGTACCAGGCTCGGAAACCCCAGCATCAAGGTGTGCGAACTTTGCTCTTCTCTTAAAGATTATCGTACTTCGCTTTCACTCCGGCATTTGCCATCAACGATCCCACCATTACTACAATAACAAACGCTATTTTGCTAAGAGACATCCTTAGATTTGTGGGGTTGCGACAATTCCAGGATCTACCTATCTGTTCATTGGAATTCACCTTGCGTTAAGAATAACGCTTCACAATGAATCAGAACGAACTGGACACTCGGTAGTCCTCCTTCGCAAGCAGAGAATATTCTTGTCGTTAGCAACCATTCCTGCATGGACTGCTCTCTATGTCTACAAAGTCATGACGTTCATAGTAATATATTCTGACCCACCGGATTTCATGGGGATTCCCCCGTTGCCTGTTCCGTTCTACATTGCTGGCTTGGCGTGGCTTGTGATTGATGTGCTATGGCAGTTCCGGAAGCTTCAGCTTGAAACCATTCGAGGTCCTGTTATGGACGGTACTCCTGAATCATTTCAGAATCGTTGGTAGCACCGGTCAACAGTTCCCCTCCAAGGAATCAGAGCATAGACAAACAGTTTTTCACTAAGAACAAGCTTTACACCTGCGGGGGTCGTAACGATTCAAATCGTTAGAAATACGGTTGTAGCAGGAATCTATCTCTTGGCGAGGCTATTACTCCAAGCTGAACCAGAACAAACTAGACGCGCTATAATTCGCGCTCATAAGCTGAGGATTCTCTTATCGTTGTTGACTATTCCCACATGGACTGCTGTTTATGTGAATGACGTCATGACGTGGTTTTTCGCACCTTGGTTTCGGCTTCCTGTTTCGTTCTACATTGCTAGCCTAGCGTGGCTTGTATTCGACGTGTTGCGAGAGTACAATGCGCTTGTCAAAGTCAAAAGGTGGACTAGTGAAGATGATCCCGTTGAATTATCTTAGGATTGATAGAGCCTTACAACTACTCCTTTCCAATGAATCAGGATATAACAAATAGAGGTGCAGCGGCCCCACCACTTCGGGTGTCCTTCTCCTGCGAAGAATGCTCGTCGTGCTTCTCAAAGCAGCGCTCTCTGAGGCTCCACCACTTAGTCTGAGGGCTGTTCCCGCCAGGGCCTGACCCGGTTCGACAATCTAAGTCAATCACAACAGTCCTACGACTGTTGGTATGACCGTGACAGACTTCAAAGACTGCTCGTCATCGTCCCACAGCGAATCTCAACAGGATTGGGGTTCATCCTCCGCATGGTTACTGGTGCCACTATTGCCATGTGGTTTCAGCCGCGGCAAACGGCCCACCCTGCCCGCTGCAGTTC
>DAOVDG010000092.1 GCA_030669595.1 Candidatus Thorarchaeota archaeon | reverse complement strand
TCAGAAAGAAATCACGCAAGAAGGTAGAAGTCGAAGGCTTGCGGCCCACTAACAGACAACATCTGCAACGACTCAAGAGTGAATCTTCTGAGAACATCAAGGAGTATTCAGCCATCATCAAGACTGACCGAGAATTGACTGGTGATGAGGTAAGAAGGGCAGAAAGAGAACTAACAAACATTGACCTTGATCAGAGAACTCCAACGCGAGTGGCACACAGAAGAAGTGACTTGACAAGAAAGAAGCACATCTACGAGGTGCGACTAAAGAAGAAGGGAAGCTATGAGCTGGAGGGCTACTTCAAGGTTCAAGGTGGCACCTACATCAAGGAACTGATATCAGGGGACGAGGGGAGAACTGTACCGTCGATTGCCGGTAAGGTAGGTTCTGCATGCGTTTGCACTGAATTGATTGTTACAGCGATTCATAGTTTGGCAACAAACCATAATCCTTAAGTGGCGACCCAAGAGGAGAGGCTCGGCCTCGTCTACGTAGGGGTATATCTCTCACCAACCGAGGTACTAACGAACAACATGTTGATGCCCTATGGTCAAGAAGAGTCATGGTTACCGTGCCCGCACAAGAGCTTTGATGAGCAAGAGGGTACGGACGCGTGGTCTTGCCCCTCCGAACAGAGTGCTCGTCGACTTTGAGAAAGGGCAGAGAGTCGACATAGTGATAGACCCGGGTTTTCACAAGGGTATGCCTCATCGAAGGTATCAAGGAAGAACGGGTGTTGTCAAAGAAATGCGTGGAAGGGCAGTTGTCGTTGATGTTAGCCTTGGCAAAGCCATGAAGACATTGATCATAAGACCCGAGCACCTTCAAGTCAGCAAAGGCTGAGTGATACCACATGCCAAGAGAAGTCATAGCGGAAGAGGAAATAACCCTCCCGCAAGTGAAAAAGATCCTAGCTAAACGAGCCAAAGAAGGGGAGCTATCATTTCAGCAGACAATCACTCTGGAGCATGCTTCATCATTCTCTAAGATGGCACCAGCTGTATCAAGGAAGCTCGTGGAACGCCTCATCAAGAAGTATTCCGTCAAGCGGGTTAAGGCGGTTCAAGTGGCGAATATAGCACCAACAACCAAGGAAGAGCTGAGGACTATCCTTGATGCGCGGTCTACTGACCTAACAGATGAACAGCTGATAGAGATTGTGGACCTTGTTTTGAAGTCAAGATCTTGAATTTCGACCAAATGACTGCGACCAGAACTGGCGTGAAGTAAGAGCGCTGCATTTTTATCCACAAACAGCTATTTGCTCTTGTAATGCGGCTTGATAGTGTCAGGAGTGTAAGAGTATGGAATCATCTCAAGGCAGGATGTACGAGAGCCATGCATATGTCCTGGCAGTCAGTCAGCCGAAGGTATACCTGAGAGATTCACGACCACGAGGAAACCCGATAGTACAGGCAGTGGGTGAGTCTCACTTCACTCTTCTTGAACTTGTACCTCGAGGTGGCGCTAGACTCAACCCTCAAGATCGCGTGTCAATTCAGAAGGACTCCCAGACCAAAATCGACCATGTGAAACGAAGAGTCTTCTACGAGGATCTGATTCCTGAAAGCACGGCAGAGCTGCCATTCGTCATTGAATTAATCGTAACGAAGCATGAATATAAATTCGTACAGTTCTTCAATGAAGCAAAACCAATCACAACTAGAATGCATTCACTCCAACTCCTTCCTGGTGTGGGGAAGACGTTGATGTGGGCGCTTCTTGATGAGAGAAAGAAGGCCCCATTCAAGAACTTTGAGGATATCGCTGCTCGGACCAAGCTGCAGAATCCAAAGAAGATCATTACTGCGAGAATCATCAATGAGTTGAAAGAGGACGTTAAGCGGTGGCTATTTGTTCGTCCAACTAAGCGAAACGATGATGAGAGAAAACAGTGGCCAAGGTGAGCTCTCTGTTTCAAGAAGAGGTCAAATCCCTGCTTCGGAAGTACTCGATACGACCTAGCAAGAAGACCGGTCAAAGCTTTCTCACAAGTCACAGAGTTGCTAAAGACATCGTACGGTCTGCGAATCTGACCAAGGACGAATCGGTCTTGGAGATTGGCGGAGGGCTTGGCATTCTCACTCAATGGCTTGCTCAGAGCGCTAAGACCGTACATGTTGTCGAAAAAGATGTGGGATTGGTCAGAGCTCTAAGAGAGATTCTGAGTGGGCTGGACAATGTCGAGATCATAGAGGGCGATGCACTCACGATAGACTTCCCTGAAGTTGACAAAGTGGTCAGCAATCTGCCCTACAGTATTTCTTCTGACATCACCTTTCGACTTCTTGAGCAAGCGCAATTTGAAAGCGCTACTCTGATGTATCAGAAGGAATTTGCAGAAAGACTCCTTGCAGAACCGGGATCGACCAACTACGCGCGTTTGACTATCGGTGTGAGATATCATGTTGATGTGGCACAGATCATGAGTGTGCCAGCAAGTATGTTTTATCCCGTTCCAAAGGTCGATTCAAGTGTTGTATGCTTGACACCCAGATTAGCGGGGCCATTCGCGAGAGACCCTGAGATTTTCTTCTGGCTTATCCATGGCACGTATTCCTACCCAAACAAACAGATTGGGAAGGCACTTCGAATCTGGTTCCGAAACATGAAGCTGGATAAAGCACTAGCTAACACGCTCCTGGATAGAGCGGGGGCTTCTGTAACTGGCACCGAACGGCTGAGGAACTTAACTCTGGACGTCTTGGTCACGCTTGCAGACTGCCTTGCGGAGATGATAGAGGACGAATTAGTGCCGGATCCAAGGAGCAAGAACGTGTGAGAGTAGAAGACCTTGATTTTAGGGTTGATTCCGGGGTGTATGCTCCAGCTGAAGACACGTATCTATTGATAGATGCCATTGACCTTGACCGCGATGATGTTTTTCTGGACGTGGGCTGTGGTGCTGGATTTCTGACACTAGGCGCCGCCAGAATCGTAAGAAGAGTTGTTGCGACAGATATCTCCCTGAAGGCTGCTCGGAATACGCTAAGGAACCTCGAGCGAAACGGGCTTGCGCGCTCGTGTAGTGTCATGCAGTCAGATCTGCTTGGTTCCATTCCTCCGGCCGCATTTTTTTCTGTAATCGCCTTCAACCCGCCATATCTTCCTTATGATGGCACAACAACTGAAATAGATCATGCGTTGTTGGGTGGTGTTAAGGGCACTGAACTCGCCGAGCGTTTCATTCAACAGGCTGTCAGGCATCTTCAGAGAGGGGGTTCCGTCTTCGTCGTCAGTTCATCTCTTTCGAACATCAAAGACTTGAAGAATGTAATGGTGAATTGTGGTCTTGATATTGAGATCGTGGCAAGTGTATCTATATTCTTTGAAAAGATACAAGTACTGAAGGGCACCCAACAATGATACCACAAGGAAACCATTTTATTCCAACACCAAACCGGACGGCGAAACACACATAGAAGCGCGTGAGGTTATCGACAGTGTCCAGCGAGAAGGCCAAGAAGAAGACAACCGGGGAAAAAACGAAGTCTACGAAAAAGACAACAAGGAAGAGGAATGCGGCCAAGAAGACGGTCGCTGAGAATGTTGTTAGCGAAGGCAGTCTCCTGTATGTCGATTACATTATCAAGACCAAGAGAGATGGAAAAGTCTTCGATTGCACAATGGAGGATGTCGCACGGAAAGAAGGCATATACAAGGAGGATGATCGGTATCAGCCAATGCTCGTCGGAATTGGCTGGAACTGGCTTCTCGCTGCTGTCGAGGAAGAGCTAATCGGGATGAAGGTAGGGGAATCCAAAACTGTTGAGGTTCCACCAGAGAAGGGGTCAGGACCTAGAGACCCAAGCAAAATCAAACTGTTCGCCAAAACCAAACTGGCGAAACACGGAGTACGGCCCATAAAGGGGGAAGAAGTGAAGATAGGTCACGAGCGAGGTGTGATTTCCCAAGTGCTTGGACGTCGTGTCAGAGTTGACTTCAATAGTCCGCTGGCTGGAAAAACCCTTGTTTTCGATATTACGGCGAGAGAGCTCGTTACTGACCCCGAGGAGAAGATCTTGGCGGTCATCAAAAGAAGAATCCCCGCCGTGCCAATAGACCAGTTTGGTGTGTCCATTAAGGGAAAGACTGTCACTATCGAGTTCCCACAGACGAGTCGCTACATTGAAGGGATTCAGTACGCGGAGATTGGCGTGGCTTCTGACGCGCTCAAGGTGATTGAGAAAGCCAAGAAAGTCAAGTTTGTCGTCACCTACGAACGACCTGAGCCTCCTAAGAAAGTCGAAACCTAGCTCCACAAGGGTTTCAACGCCAGCAAATCGCAAGAGCGACCACTAAGAAACGTTTTAATACGAATCTCAGGACCAGCTCCTTGTCACTAGTTCTCCTAGGCTATATTTCATTGATACGGAGTTACTCGATATGGAACATCAGATGCAGCCACCTGCAGAGGTAACCAAGACAGGAACTACAACTGTTGGCTTGATAGCAAAAGACTGTGTCATCCTGGCCAGCGACCAGAGAGCGACCATGGGTTACCTTGTCGCCAACAAGACAGCTAAGAAGATTTACCAAATCAGTGACAACATTGGCGCGACAATTGCAGGTTCAGTTGCTGATGCTCAAGCAATTATGGAACTTCTGAAAGCAGAAGCGAAGCTCTTTGAGATTCAGAGAGGACGACCCATGCGTGTTAGGGCACTAACACGGCTCTTGAGCAATATAATGTTCTCAGCTCGAGGTCAATATATGCTCCAATGCCTAGTGGGAGGATTTGATGACGAGGGCCCACAGGTTTTCTACACAGACTTCATTGGGTCCGTCCTGCCCGATAAGTACACATCGACAGGATCGGGATCCCCGATAGCTCTTGGTGTCTTGGAAGCAGAGTACAAGGATAGTCTTGTCAAGAAAAAGGCCATAGAGCTTGCAGTGCGAGCAATCGCCGCAGCAATCGAAAGAGATGCTGCAACAGGAAACTCGATTCTTGTGAGTGTCATCGATAAGGACGGCTACAAAGAAGTAGACAAAGACGTCATCACGAAGATCTGGAAACGGTAGTAGCAGACATTGTTTTTTGTCAGCTCTATCTGAAACCGTTTCAGCCCGATGGCTGTGGGTCTTAGATGAAACCATAGGGGCAAGTAATACGCCTTAAACTACGATGTGATTCTAGATGGGTTCCCGCAATAATGAGCATGTTGACATTCGTGAAGCAATCAAGGATGCGCTTCCAAGGTCAGCTGCGATAAGCGCTGTTGAATATGAAGGTCCGGAGATTGCGATATATTCGAAAGCGCCAAAAATACTTCTTGACGACGGGGATATGATCAAGGCACTCGCCCGTAAGATGAGAAAACGCATCGTAGTCAGGTCGGCCCCAGAAGTGAGAATTTCTCATGAAGATGCAGAGAAGTCGGTACGTGATCTGGTGCCTGAGGATGCGGAGATAACCTCAATTGATTTTGACGATTCAAGAGGCGAAGTCATAATCGAAGCTCAGAAACCGGGCCTCGTGATTGGCAGAAGTGGAACAACGCTCAGAGAGATTACGAGGCGCACCTTTTGGCGGCCAACCGTAATGAGAACGCCACCTATTGAAAGCAAGCTGATTAAACAGATTCGTTACATCATTCAATCGGAGGCAGCAAGCAGGAACAAGTCATTCCGGGAGATTGGGAGAAGGATACATCGGCGGAGCCTGGTGGATAACGGATGGATTAGACTAACTGCACTAGGAGGGTTTCGCGAGGTTGGAAGACAGTGCCTGTTTCTGCAGACTTCTGAGAGCAGCATCCTGATTGATTGCGGCGTGAACGTTGGCACTCCAAGCAGAGCATTTCCTCGTTTGGATATGCCGGAGTTCAGCATTGACAAGCTAGATGCGGTGATCATCACACATGCTCACCTAGACCACTGTGGCATGGTTCCGTTCTTGTACAAGTATGGGTATCGCGGACCAGTTTACATGACTGCCCCGACACTCAATCTCTCTACGCTCCTTCAGCTGGACTATCTCGATGTGGCCGAACGAGAAGGCAAGCTTAGACCATACCGTGATAGAGATGTGAAGGAGGCCATTCTGCATACAATTCCATTGAACTATGGAGAGGTAACTGACATTGCTCCAGATGTTCGTTTGACACTTCACAACGCAGGGCATATCCTTGGTTCAGCCATTATCCATCTGCACATTGGAGATGGTCGATACAACATGGCATACACAGGCGATTTCAAGTTCGGCCGTACTAGGCTTCTTGAGCCCGCCACATTCACATTCCCCAGATTGGAGGCCCTCATCGTAGAGAGTACTTATGGCCATCCGACAGACAAGATGCCTCCTAGGCAGGAAGTGGAGAGAAAGTTCGCGTCTATAATCAAGAGAACGCTAGCGAGGGGCGGGAAGATACTGATTCCAGTCCTTGCAGTAGGCCGAGCACAGGAGATTATGCTTGTGCTAGAGGACTTGGTTTCCAAGAAGCGGATTCCGAGGATTCCAATCTACATTGAGGGGATGATTGCCCAAGCCACAGCAATCCATACAACACATCCAGAGGCCCTCAGCAAGAAGATACGGGAAATGGTATTTCACCAGGGGGTCAACCCATTCTTGAGCGAGATCTTTGTTCAAGTGGACAACCCCAACCAGCGCGAGGAGATTGTGGAGGGTGAACCCTGTATTATCATGGCTACCTCCGGGATGCTAGCTGGTGGACCAAGTGTGGACTACTTCCGACTCCTAGCACCTGACGAGAAGAATATGTTGGCATTTGTTTCATATCAAGGTGCAAATACGCTTGGCAGTAGAATCCAAAAGGGCTGGAAAGAGGTACGTATGAGGAACCATGAGGGGCAGACAACCGTGGTTCCCGTGAACCTTGAGCTTAACACTGTTGAAGGCTTCTCGGGACACTCCGACAGAAAGCAAATACTGAACTACGTTAAACGTGTCAGTCCCGTTCCAGAAATCGTGCTAACCTGTCATGGAGAGGCGTCGAAGTGCACGAATCTTGCCTCAACAATCCACAAAGCGCTGAATATTGACACAGTTGCGTTGAGGGTCACAGAAAGCATCAAGCTGAGATAATGCTGTGTGCTCAATACTTGACAAACCAGGGTGTTACTATAACGCAGTTATCGTTGACTAGAGCAATGTCTGCACTGTAGCTTCGGGTTTCTCCACGAATACGCTCGATTATGCGTTTCAATTCCAGATGGCTCTGTTCTTTCCCGTCATTCATTCTTGTGATGTCAAGGAGTATGATGTTGCCATTACGGATTTGGTCTACAACATAGGGAACATCATTGAGAGAATCGAGGCGTTTTGATCTAATGAATATAGACTCGAGCTCCGCTAGCCTCTTGCATTCATGAGCAGGCTCTGGGCTTTCGCCCTTCACAGCAGGCGAGAATACACCTAGGCCTGCATATGGCGGAATTATCGTCGTTTCATTGTCGTCCTCTTTCTTGTTTCGCTTGCGTCTAAACAGGGAACGCACTTTGAATCACCTCGAGTTACAGATGGCCTAAACTGTCGTAAGAAGAAAAGACCTAGTATTATGAGGTGGCCCCAACTGCTCAATGTTTATACCTACACACTCGGTAGTGACGAGCGATTGTGATGAGCGCGCGTGGACTAGAGGATGTTCAGCTTGTTTCGCTGCAACGTCAGCTTAAGGCTTTGGGAAATCGCTATGCAATGGAGATTCTTGCGGCCCTAAGTCCACAGACTGGAGAGATTATCCCGACATTAAGGTGGGAGGAAATAGTTGAAGGCATACTTCTTCAGAGAGGAATGACTAGGCCTGCTCTTCAAGCAAAGGGAGAGAAGACACAACAGCAAGTCATATGGGAAACAAACCGTAAGAAACTGATCTCAGGGGGCACACTCTACGAGAGTATGAATAAGCTGGCCAATGTTGGGTTTGTGCAAGCAGTGGGTGCAAGGGGGAAGAAGCAACGGAAATTCATGATTACACATCAAGGCAGGCTTGCCCTTCGTGCAGTTGGCAGTATGTGGGGCTCAACAGATGCCGATACCGAAATTCAGAAGGCAGCCAAGATTATGCTCAAACACAAGAACTTCATTCGCCTGCTCCCAGCTCAAGAGAAGTTCATTCGGGAGGTAGGAGAAATCAAAGGCAATTTCATGATTCTGATGCCGCCGGGTTCTGGGAAGACTTTCCTCGCAATGATCACCATTCTGATTCGCCTTCAGAGGGGTATTACGTGTCTGTATCTTAGTCCATATACATCTCTGAATAGGCAGGTAGTTGATGAATACGGCAAGCTCTTCGAGAATCTGGGATACAGAGTAGTTAGACACGATGGACAGCATAGAGCTGATGATGAAGAGCTGAAAAGCGCAAATCTCATTATTGGCATCTATGAGAGCGTTTTATCGGCAGTCCTGCAGAATAAGGCATGGATTAGTGGTATTGGCCTTGCCGTAATAGATGAACTGACAGAACTGGATTCCTTTGTGTCGCATGTTCAGCCTCGAAACTTGGGCACAGACAGAAGCACTAGACTTGACTGCCTGATTACGCTCCTCAGGCCAAACGCGCAGATACTCACTCTCTCCTCGCGGTTTGGCGAAACAGGGGAAGTTGCTGGATGGCTTAATGCTGTTATTTTCAGACCCGAGGTGCGTCTCACTCCCGACGAATTTATGGTAATTAGAGAGGAACAAGGTGTTGAGATTGTGAGCAGTGATGGCACTCAAGGATGTCTGGTAGCTGCGGATAGATTGATTGATGCCGTGTTCGAGCACCTTGGCGATGACCCAAACAAGTCAGTACTCATTGTAGTCGGGTACAGAGAGGGCACAGAAGTGCTTTCGGAGTATCTCGCGGATAAGCATCCGCGTCCGATAGAGGAGCATGTAGTAACTCGGATTCTCTCCTCCGGTGAGGACATGCCAAGAGCTCGAAAGCTGGAAGCAACCCTACGCAAAGGAGTAGCATTTCACCATGCAGGTCTCACTGTTGAGCTTAGGGAGCGACTTGAGAGGGCAATCCGAAACGGTTCGGTAAAGACTGTAGTTTCAACAACCGGTATCACGTCGGGAGCTAGCTTTCCATTTGATTGTGTAGTGATCGTCTTCGACGGAAGCATGGGCTTCTTAGTTGCACGGTCTAGATATCTTCAGATTGCAGGGAGAATCGGAGAGTATCA
>DAOVDG010000030.1 GCA_030669595.1 Candidatus Thorarchaeota archaeon | reverse complement strand
GCAAATACTGCAAACACCCGGAGGAATAAATGTGCCTGAAAAGGAAAACGATGAAATTGTTGATTCTCAAAAGCTTTCGAGCCATGATAAGAAGGAACTCAAAGAAGGCCTGTGCGTGAATTGCGCGATTTTCGCATTCATATTCATGTTTGCAGCAATGATTGCGCTCGTTCTCTAGAAAACGGAGATGCATTATTGTGACGTTTCTAATCGACCCGCCGCTACTGATAATACTTGGCTATGTGTCCTTCGTCATAGGAAACGCTCTGAAACACAAGACGCAGATTCCGATATCGAAAGCTTTGGTTATATTCAGTCTCTGTACCGTGCTATTCACGAGCAGTTCACTTTACCTCAACATGGGGTATGTGGATTTCTTCTGGCTGTCATTTGTGCCTGCTGTATCATCCGGCAAAGACCTCATGATAAACTCAGGCATCTTCTCATTCGAATCCACAAACACTGCAGGACTTATTGACGCGCTCGCATTCCTACAGATAGCGATCTATCCGATTTGGATTTATCTTGGAGTGAAACTCTACCGTTACAGACATACTGAGGGCCTTTGAGAGAGGCCCGGAAACAGAGGAGTGTGGGACCCAAAGGGCCCCAAGCTGATTCTAATCTTCTTCCTCCTCGTCGTCACCAAGTCGCTTTCTTGGCTTGAAGCGAGCCTTACCCCTGTCAACAGAGAGCCGTCCGGGTTGCTCTCCTGATAGGTCATGTCCAGGCTTGCCCTTCGAAATACCCTCAGCCCGCTCACTCGGCCATGACTCACCAGGAGCTGGAGCCCGTTCGGCTAGCTCCTCATCTACTTCTCCAGCCTCGAAAGTCTCGCCCTCCTCCTTGGCCCTCTCGATTATGCGATCAACCCGTTGTACGCGCAAGTAGTACAGACTTGTGAAAATCGCAACCAATGGGAAGGCTATGAGCTTCGCTATGTCTCTGAACAGGAATGCAGCATATGGATTTGCTATGAGATCTGTCTGGAACCAGCCAGCTAGCATCGATGGTGGATAAGTGTAACCGGGTGGAATGAAGGAACCCACCGCTATTATACTGTCGACAAAGAAGAACCCGCTGGCTAGGAAGAACGTAAGCAATGGTCCAAGATCGCGTAGACGAGATCGCGATTCCTCCACGGCCTCGGTCACAGTTCTACCAATGCCACTCATCGCGTACGCCAAGAAGAAGATGGACATACCTATATCCACTGGGGTCATTGAAAAAGCGCCTGTTCTCCGGATCACATTAACAAGGAAGTACCCCGAGTACAGGGCAATGAACACTGTGAGTAGAGCAACGTTTAGTGCTGCGCCCTTCCGGGCGTACTTGAGAAAGGCAAAGAACGAAATTAACCCAAACAAACCCAACAGTCCAAATGCGAGAATGAGATATGGCCAGTGGACTGTGATGTTAGTCAAGTATGCAGGAAAGATGGCCCCAACAGCATCGCCCAATCCAAAGTAGTTACCCGGCAAGAGAACTAAGGCGAATATCGCTTCAGCTGCTATTATGACAAGTCCGACTATGAGAATTATGAAGCTACCAATGGTTATCCCCCAACCGCCTTTCTTGGGCTCCGCAATGGTCGCAATCCTAAGACTAGTTCTGGACGAGAGATACGCCTGGAACGCAATCCAGCCGACCCAACAGAACATGGCAAAGAAGATCATGAAACTGTTACCGAAGAACCTGGCCATGAATACTGAGATTGCAAAGGATATCGCAAACCATGAGATTCCAATCATCTCGTTCCATTTGCCACGACCCCTGCGCTTTATCCACAGCTTGTCCAGCCCCAGCCCAGTGAGTATCGTGCCAATCATGAAGTAGATGGTGCCAGTGGCGCCTATGTAGGCAAAGAAATTCACCAAGAGTACCTCGGTGGGTGTACCTACGAATTGCGTCATCAACCATGACACGAATAGACCTAGGAATGTGGTGGCAACGAAAATAGTCACGTATGCAACATATCGCTTAGTCTTGAAGAAGACCCCTAGTCCAGAAAACATATCGCTTAGAATTGGGATTCCCAAAGTTGAAACCTCCCTTACGCTATTCTCTCTAGGTCAGCCCATGGTTTTAAGCTTTGCATTGATAAAGATAGGATATTGAAAGATGTCCTACCGGTGACGATACTTGCGCACCTCGTTGACCTTAATAGACTTCCAGCGAATGTTAGATACAGTGGTCATGTAGCTGGTAGGGCCTAGTTCTGCAATATGCCCTCGTTACAAACTCCCCCTCCTACCATAGCCCTGCTGGCTCTGGCCACACCTTCTACACTTCTTCGAACTCTTCCGTCTTGAGGGTCAGCTTTCGAGGATTTGCCAGTAGGCTAATCTCATGTCTGTGTTGCAATGGAGTGTCCTTTCCTTTCTGCCACTTCTTGAGTCCTTTCTCCAGCCGCTTGAATATCTCACCACGGTAAGATATCACAACAGAAAAGCATTGGAGAATCCTGCAGAACCATTCATTCTCAGCTAGGACAGAGTCCTTCACCTTTACAACAAACTCTCCGCCGATGTCACCCCACTTGCTATCAATCTCTGCCACGGTTTTGCCGCTGGCTAGACGCACGACCTTGAAATCATCACCCATGGTTGCGCGCTTGCCTTCGATTCTGAAGACCTCAAACGTTTTGCCAGGCCCAAGAATATAGAATGCGTAGTTCTCAGTGGCCATGGCACCGCGTCGAACTTGCCTGATGTAGGTGATAACCTCAGTTTCTCTTGAAACCACAGCGAATGCTAGCATTGGCTTATCAGAGACATAACTATTCGTGTATTCATCTGCCACCATCTCTTCTATTGTTGCAACCCACGAACCGCGGGCTGTGAAAAGCTTCAGAACAAGACGACGCAACAGCTCATCTTCCTGTTCGTGCCATACTGATTTCCGTAGGATAATGAACCCAGTCCGCTCCATCTTGGATAGCTTCTTCTCGCCACGTTTCATCTTCGCTTCCTTTATCTTCCCGATTATGTCAGCGTCTTTGGTGAACTGGCGGCTCTTGGCTCTCCAGACTTCATACTGGCGTAGTCCGACCTCTTCACCATGAAATCCGGTACTGTAGAGATCCTGTGACAGAACTCGAAACACAGGACCAACCTTTCGATCATCTTCATTCTTTGGCACGGTTATTTTCCCTCTGTTTGTTCAGTTACCTTGGCTAGCAAGAAGTTCCATAAAAAGCCATCATATAGGTGGAATGCTTTTGAAATTGCTTGCAGGTTAGCAGTTCATTCGCGGGATGTAACACTTGTTCCTCTAACGGTTTTCAATACCGCAAAAAGATGAAAGGGGGTCCCCCTGCTCTACCCCCCCTTCCTACGTTTCGTTATGATAACCATCAGAATGACGATAACAGCCACTCCAACGCCTATTGCCACGACTATTGTTCCGATCCCACCATCATATGGGGGCGTTGTTGTAGTTGTAGTTGAAGTCACAGCTCCTTGTCCAACAATGTACGAAAGTATGTTTGACTGTGTGTCACCGCTTTCAGTATGAGCCACCACATAATACCAGACTTGGGTATCAAGCGGAAATCCAGGGATTGTGCCGACATAGTAATGAGCAGATTGCTCAGTCATATCAACAGAATTCCAAGTGGATTGGTCAGTGCTGTAGAATAACTCTGCGCTCTGAATAGTTTCCGTGGAATAGATATCAACACTCACAGTCACTGCTACGTTGGCAAGCGGAACCTCAGGGTTGATAGAGAGGGGCCCAAACTGCACCTCACCCGGTGCTCTTCCAGAAACCGATATGTAGGCTACAAAAACGGGGTCTTGATACACACTGTAACCATCCCATTCTGGAAAGCCTATTGTGAGATAGAACATGGTCTTTGTGAAACTCCAGGATGTTGCTGATTGACCACTATTGGACTCAAATGCTGCACGGAAAGTGCCTAGTGGAGTGGTGTAACTTGTCACGTTGATGCGCGCTGAAGTGTTCTTACTCCAATCGTAGCTGACGCCACCCATGATCATCTTTGCGAAACGAGCTCCTGCAGTTTCAAAATCGAAGGTGTCCGAGCTGACGGTTTTATCGTTATCTTGGAATGTACCATTGGCTTTAACGGCGAAATCTATCATCTCGACATCAGACATGTAGTTCAATGCGAGAGATCTGTTCTCCAGATTACGTTGACCGCCGACCATGTCAACATAGAAATTGCCTACATAGTTGTCTACCTTCATCTCGGCGTAGTTGTTTAGCGATGTGGTGTTCATATGTCCTTGGAAATGCACGATGAACGAGATCTCGTCGATTGAAACATCTGACGGCCGTTCGTCAAATGAGTCCATATCGCTGCCCGTCATCAAACCATCGTACCAACCGAAGTATCCACCAAGTGTGAACGGGTAGACTGTGCCATTGACTTCGTGGAAGATAACGCCCCAAGTGACCTCATCAGTAAGGTTGACCCACATGAAGCCAGTTTCATTGGTGCAACCAAAGGACAAGCCTGGCTGAATGAAGTCCACACTTGCGACTTGCCTTGGAATAAGGTAATGCGTGAGCTCGCCACTGCCTGGATTGACTAGGTCAACATCCATCTGACTATTGTTATTACGGTCTTCCCAGATCATTAGGCCACTGTACTCATAATGCATGCCAATTCCGAGCCAGTGATCCACATCTTCTTCCTGATATGAGGTGCCATAATCCTGAAGAACGCCGAAGCTGAGCCAGTTCCAAGTCTGCTCATTGGATGAAATCCAGTCCCAGCCTTGTTTTGCAGCCTCATCAAGGATATCCTGCCAAGTGACATTTATCGCCATCCAAGCTATGTCCCAATAACCGGCTCGTGCTCTATCAATTGAAGAATACAGTGTGTCATTGATAGTCTGCATCTCAGCCGGTGTAACAAGTGACATATCATTAGAATGGTACCAGGAGTATGTCTGATTCCACTCATATGTCCATGTGAATTCGTCAAGCCCAAGATACGAATTGACAAGAATCTCATCACCATTGAGAGTACCATTTGGCTCCCACCAGATTTGGACATTCATTGTATCCCATGTATGATTCCAGAGCCCCGTTGAGTGATACTCCTGCAGAACGAAATACTGGTCGTCTGTGGTATCGAGGTCGCCATCAAGATCAAGTGCGCCATTGTCATCATTTACAGTCCATTTCCGTACGCCCCACATGCCAGTATCCGGAGTACCGACGACAAGCTCCATGAAGTTCTTGTATGCTGTGGCATCGATTGCAGTTGGTCCGTATACAGCAGCATACCCATACCAATAATGTAGATGACGGATGTTTTCAGGCTTCGCTGTGGCATTGATAAGAGAGCCATGATAGTAAAATTGGTAGACAGGCTTGACATTTGTTATGAATAGATCTCCCGGCATTGTAGCATTAAAGACACTCGTTACGACTCTATGGTCAAATAGCCTCAGATACTTGTATTCAACACTTTGAAACTCATAGAACCGTCCCGAAAGGTTTTCGAATGCATGACCCATATAGGTTTCAATCACTGACAGAGGAAGGGATACTGTCAGGTTCATTAGAGTTCCGTTGAGAGTTGGATATGCATACCAGCTATGTGTACCATTTTCAATAAGAGTTGGATTCGGATATTCTGAGTAGAACACTTCCCCGTCGAGTTCGTATTTGAATATTGAGAAGACATATGTTGTCACATTCACAACCCATGTTGTACCGTTTATCAGTGCATAATAGTCAACGTATTCCACAAAATCATGCTGAACGTACGAGGTATCAATGAACACATTTTCTTTTGCCGAGAACTGTAGATCACCGTTGTAAGAGCCTATGTCCGCTGAGTAGTAGATTGCTGTTGCGTTCCAGATCTCAGTATCATTTGCACGAGAGTAGAGTAGATGGTTCTCTTCAACTGAATAGGTTGTGCTCTCGATATCTACAAACCAGTTAGTGCTCACATTGTACACTTCGTAGTCATTCCCGAGATAAGTAAGAAACTGTGTAGATGGAACCTTACCACCATTTGTCACAGTTTGTGACATAGCCCACTCATCTTCTGCGTTGGCACCAGGATATGGCAGTTCATGGGAAACACCTTCATGTTCATAGTACCATGAACTTCGTAGTTCAGCTCTGGAGAGTATGATCTCTGACCCCATGTAATCGAGTGTATAGTAGGCTAGTGGCCAGGATACCTTCTGTTGTGAGCCTTCAATGAATGCATAATATCGGTAGTCCGTTTCATTGTATTCGAGCCAATAGAGATTGTAGTCGGTATCAACCATGTAGTATAGGTTCTCCCTGCTGTCCCATTGCCAATAGCTAGTGAGGTTCAGTGTCTTGTTGAGGCCATATCTGACGTAGAAGTGGCGTTCATCAGGAGGGGCAACTTCGTCATAGATTGTAGCACTTACATTTTCATAGATATCAGCATCAGTACCCTGATGAATGGCACCGTAGATATCCATAATGGAATAATACCTGGAACCCTCGTGGTACCACGACCTTGAGCATTCGCTACCGGCAAGAAACCAATCCCCATTACCCAGAGTCACGTTATAGATGTACAATGCATCCGTCTTATTGATGTAGATTCTTGTGCCATTTGTGAGTGTGTAGTAGTAATCTGATTCTGCCTCAGGGTCCCATGGATTGTAAGAGAAGAAGCTAGAAGATGTCGTTCCAGCCCATGGGTTATAGGTTTCGGTTACCTCAAGTGGAAGGTTAATTCCATCAATGATTATGTTTGGAATCTCTTTGCCAATAAGGTACTCTACGCCAGCAAGACCACAGAGCGTACTATTGTAGTATGCGAGTTGGTTGTCATTGAATGGTTTCATGTATACATCTTGACTATTGTATTCAAAGATATACACCCATTCATTGTTCCACGTGTACAAGCTATGCATTTGATAGCCACTAGTATAGTCAATGTACCAACCTTCTGTCATGAAAGCTATATCCCAGAAATAGACAGAATCAGGCACTTCATCAGTGAGATTGACAAGAAATGATACACACAAGTCTCCCGAGTCAATCCATGAAGTAAAGCCAGATGTGGACGCGAAGTTCACAGAGATTCTACTTTCAGCGCTTTTCGGGGTTATCCAGTTCTTTTGCCATTCTTGAGTGAGCTGATTGAAGTACCAGTATTGCCAGTGGAAATCTTCTACTTCTAACCACTGCCAATCGGTATATTCTCCATACACCCAATCCCATGCGCTTGTGCTCGAGTTGTATTCATAATGCCATCCAGTAGTATTGACTAAGACCCAATCCATATACGTGCCGAAAGTACAGTTCTCCTTCGCCGTCCAATTGAATGCGCTATACTTTGGTGTGCCATCCATATCCATCTGGATGTCATAGATGATACTTGACCAACGATGTTCACTCTCACTCCAAGACACTTCGTGGGTGTAAATGTCAAAAGATATCGCGCTAACATCCTCAAGAAAAGAACCTCCTCCAACCATGCGGGCCTTGACCATGAATTTTTCGTTCTTATCAGTGGCGAAAAACCAGCCATGTGGTTCATTTCCACTCTCTGTAAGGACCTGCGCTATGACCACGGGTGACTCGATGGCAACCTGACGCGCAGCTATGTATTCAGCTTCCGTCTGACGCAGACCCGTAGAATAAGCATCTACATAGTATGGATTCTGATCTGGACCAATGACCACATCTCCGAACCAGACCGAACCGGATTCTGGAGTTGTCTTGGGCATGAACTCGGTGAAGTGACCACCAAATGTGTAGATCTCATTGCCCATGGATGTTGTCTTCGAGCAGAGAGAAGCATTTAGCTCAAAGTACATGGGCACATCATCAGGAACAGGGAAGTACTCAGTAACAGGCTGTTCTCTCACTCCCGGAACATATTCATCATACGGATATGCACCGTAGGCGGTGTATCCGAAGTAGGTCTCAAAACTCTCACTCGTACCATTGTAGAGAAATATCAACTCTTGGTACACAAGCTCCTCTTGTGTGTAGACTTCCCATGTTTGACTGGTTGCGTTCCATTCAAGATGATTGATGTCGACCATCATAGAATTCCCGGTTTCCCAGTCTATGTACTTCTCAAATGTGCAGTAGAGCCATTTTGAGTATGTCACGCTTGTGGTGGCATTGAAGTAGTAGAGCCCTGTGGTTTCGTTGTACATCCATCCACCTGTATCTGTTGCTAGTTCCGAATGATATTCCGTTTGATTGAGCAATGCCCCAGCCCATTGAGGAACCGTTACCATCAGCTGCACGATATCTGGTGAGAGTCCACTTACTTCGTATTTCATAATGAAATCCTGTCCACGATTGACAGAGTAGATATCATTATCCTCCAGGTCAGATTTCTGAAGTGTATATGTCCCACTCAGTGATTGACGCCACGCTTCAGTTGGGGTCATTCCTACTGCGAAACCTTGGAACTCCCAACCAGACATGAATGAGAATGTGCCAATGCTAGTTCCATCTGCATCATAAATAAGTAGCTCAAGTGAGTATAGTCCCAAAGTGGTGTTGCTGGTGAACCTGACGCTGAAGTCGATGTAGTACGCACTCGCATTACTCCAGTACGTGCATGCAGGTACATTCAAGACAATGAAAGACGGAGTTGGAGAGCCTTGTGGAGCACTCGCGTTATATTGCGCACTATAGCTCCACCATGGCTCAGATTGATTTGCTTTGAACCCCATTTGATAGCTCGCAGAGAAATCCGAGAATGGACTTTGGAAAGCACCATAGAGCATGACTTCACCGAGATCAGAGTGGGTACTAAACAGAGTCGTTGGCACTATGACTGAGAACTTTAGGCTCTCGTTAATTTGAGCATAGTGATTGTTTGTGATTAGCGTTCCATTCTCATGGTAGACCTCATAAGATGGAGTTGGCCCAAATAGCCAGTTCCTGTTTTCCCATGTCGACTGATCACTTGAACTGTTGTGCTCGGTATCCCAATTGATGCGGGTTCCATTGGAATGCTGGTCGTCCGAAATATCATGGTTATGATTAACAACAATGGACTCCACAATGCTGTCCTCGTTAAGTTCGCTGGACCTAGGAGATACAGTCGAACTATGGAAAACGAGTGAGGTTACGAAACCTGCTACTAGCAAGCAGGCAATGATTTTTTTTCTCCATACTACATACCCGTTCATCGCGGCCATCTCGAGTAAGGACTAACCCATCAGTTAGTCAAATGGGAACCAGAAGCATCAATGCGTGTCAAGTCGATGTATCAAAGGATAGGTTCATTTCTGGTTGAATTGCTGGTAGAATATCATGTTATTGTAACTTAAGCATGTATTGCATTATCATAAAATACTTTCAATAAATGCTACTCTAACGTTATGATAATGTTTGTCTATAGCATATTTTAGCAAACCTGCTGCTCTCTCACTCTGTTGCTCTCTCCGAATTTGTTGTTATCCAATTGGTCACAAAATTCTTATCTCGGACTCCAAGCCTCACGTCGTGGCGATGATTGAAAATCTTCTGGTTATGATTGGTGGTCTTGCGATTTTCATGTATGCCATCACGCTGCTGCGCGAAACCCTTGGCAAAATCTCTGGAAAACGAGTGGCGAAAATCCTTGAAAAGACAACCGACAGTCCAGTAAAGGGAATGGGCGTAGGAACTGCCGCAACGCTGATGACCCAAAGTTCAAGCATCACTGTGTTGACATTGATTGGTTTTGTCAACGCCGGGATGATGACCTTTAGGCAATCAGTCCATGTCATGCTAGGATCGGAGATAGGAACAACGATAACTGCGCAGTTGGTATCATTCAAAATAGGCATAGATTATGCCTGGCCGCTAGTCGCGATTGGATTTTTCATGACTATGTTCCTAGAGAATGAAAACGCCAAGATGACTGGGCGAGTAGTATTCAGCTTGGGTCTTCTCTTTCTCTCAATGGATTTCATGAAAGATGGCGCCGCAGAACTGGGACAGAGTCAATTCTTTGTTGACATGATTATCTCATTCGGCGTGATCCCAATCTTCGGCATCCTAATTGGTGCAGTGATTGCTGGAATCACCCAAAGCAGTTCGGCTACGACGAGTTTGGTTATCGCGATGAGTATGGCAGGTGTCATCGGCCTACCTTCAGGCATAGCTCTTATCATGGGAGCCAACATCGGAACTTGTTTATTAGAGAACATGGCAGCTATAGGTGCTACAACTCCGGCCAAAAGAACGGCCATAGCGCAGACGGTTATCAACATAGTTGGAGTCGCGGTATTCTTTCCATTCTTCGGACAATTTGCGTACATAGTCGCTCTCACCTCTAATGACCTCCCTCGGCAGATTGCGAACGCTCATACTATCTTCAATGTCACAGTGAGCGTCATGCTCATCCCCTTCGTGGGGCTCATTGTCAAGTTGTGTGAGAAACTCATTCCTGACAAAGAAGGAGAGATCATTGGAGTACATCTCTTCGATGATGAAATGCTACACATACCACAGGTTGCCCTGCTTGAGGCTCAAAAGGAGATGATTGCAACTGGCAATCTCACTGTGAAGATGATAGACTTAAGCCGGAAAGCTTTGCTCAATCATGACTTGGAGGCGGCGCAGAAGGTTGTCAGGTATGAAGAAAAGGTGGACGACAGCTGTAGGGCCACAGAGAAGTTCATTGATAGAATAAGAGAAGAAGAGCTGAACAAAGCGGACACTATCTGGCGCATGAAACTGCTAGCGATTCTTGTAGACATAGAACGCGTCGGAGACCTCACATCCAACATAGCGGAGTTTGCAATCGACCGATTGACTGAGGAGATTGCCTTCTCACCCGCTGCCATCTTGGATATGGAGGATATGTTTAGACTTGTTGAAGAAACATACGCCACATCGATAGAAGCACTGAGAACAAGAAACAAGGATGTAGCTGAGAGGGCAATCCGGCTAGAAGACAAGGTGGATAAGCTTGAGATAGACCTACGGGAGGGTCACGAGAAGCGGACGGAGGCAGGCGTATGCATGCCTCAAGCTGACAGCGTCTTCGTGGAAACATTGAGGAACTTGGAGAGGGTTAGTGATCACGCAGATAACATCGCGGCAGATGTGCTGATGAAGTACTGAATGGTGTGCAAGCGAAGATCGATTAGCTGTTGACCATCAGGATTCCTTATCGAGTTTGCGTTTGATGTTCTCGTGGTCATGCCCCAAGATGCCCGGACGCGTCATGCGCTCGGGAGCAAGCGCGTAGTCCAGTTCCCCCTCAGAAAGCAGCCCTTCCTCCAGTACGAGCTCCCGTATCGGTCTCTTGGTTTCAAATGCCTTCTTGGCAATCCTGCTCGAGGCTCTGTAACCAATGATTGGCACAAGTGCCGTAACAAGGCCAACGCTCTTGTACACCTTGTTCAGACCGTCCATGTTTGGTTTTATCCCCTTGATGCACTTCTCCGCAAGAATTGGTATCGAGTTTCTCAAGAGCTTCAATGCTTGGAAAAAGTTGTACGTAATCAGAGGGCCAAAGGCATTCAGTTCGAGCATTCCGCCCTGAGCGGCGAGGGATATGGTTGCATCATGCCCCATCACTTGATAGGCGCACTGCAGAGTCATCTCTACAATGACTGGGTTCACTTTCCCAGGCATGATCGAGGAGCCAGGCTGGACTGCAGGCAATGTAATTTCGTGAAAGCCTCCAATGGGGCCTGATGACAGGAGCAGAAGGTCTCCACACATCTTGCTCAGATTAGTGGCAAGGACTCTGAGGAGACCCGAGGCGTGCACGAACTCATCATTGTTCTGAGTGTCGTCAATAAGGTTCTCAGATGTCTTGAGGTTTTGCAGACCAGTCACTTCACGCAGGTACTTATCGGCGAGCTTGATGTACTCCGGGTCGGCGTTGAGACCGGTCCCAATTGCTGTCGCTCCAATGTTGTGAGTTTCGAGTGTATCAATAGCCCAGCCAATCCTATGCAAATCCCGTTTGAAGGGGCCAGCCCAAGCTCCGAACTCTTGCCCTAGGGTAATGGGTACTGCATCCTGCATCTCTGTTCGACCAAGTTTGAGGATGTCCTTGAAGTCCTCGGCTTTCTCTTCGAGTGCGTTCACGAGTGTTTCAACGTTGGTCGATAGGGCGCTCAGGCCAAAGATCGTGGCAATCTTCGTTGCGGTTGGATACACATCGTTGGTCGACTGACTCATGTTTACATGATCGTTCGCATTAATCGGAGCCATGGTGTTCCGCGGTTCGCCAAGAATCTCATTGGCTCGTGATGTAATGACTTCGTTAACGTTCATATTCGTTGAAGTGCCAGCCCCTCCTTGAAACGCATCTACAATGAACTCGTCATGAAGATCGCCCCCGATTATCTCATCACAAGCCTGGATTATTGCGTTTCCATACTCCTTGATAAGATCGCCAAGGTTCATGTTGGCAAGGGTGCATGCTTTTTTCACCATGGCAAGAGCATTGATCAGAGTCGTGTACTGATGTAGACTAACTCCTGAAACGTGAAAGTTCTCAGACGCCCGCAGAGTCTGGACACCCCAGTAAGCATCTGCGGGGACTTGTCTGGGACCTAGAAGATCACTTTCTTCTCTGTACTTCCTTGGCTGCTCTGTCATTAAGGCCACCTTCTATCAATAAGAACGTCGATAGCACTGTCCAGATTCACTAGCGCGGATTATGAAGATTGTGAAATGACAGGGAACTTCATAACCAACGATACTTGAAGCATCTAGAAGCCAGCAGCCTGACCATCCTTTCTGAAATCAGAGCCTGCAATCCAAGCATCACGCAGTCGGAATATCGCTTGACCACCACCAAAGCCCGACATGGTTTCATGAACTAGCTTATGTCCACGCGTGCGTAGCTCATTCTGAATCCCAGGAGGGATGCCATTCTCAAGAGCTACCGTATTCATCTCCTGATTATGATTGAAACGTGGATGGTCCAATGCCTCCTGAGGACCCATTTGATGATCAATGACGTTGCTCACAAATTGAGCATGAGCTTGTGCTTGGTGAGCTCCGCCCATGATTCCAAAAACCCCGAAGAGATTGTTGTTCCTGTACAGCGCTCCTGGAATGATTGTATGAAACGGAAGCTTTCCTGGCGCATAGCAATTGGGGTGCTTCGGGTCAAGTGAGAAAAGGTTCCCGCGATTCTGAAGCTTGATTCCATAGCCTGGGACAACGAGCCCGCTCCCGAACCCCATGTACAGACTGTTGATGAACGAAACTGCCATTCCTTCACCATCGGCTGTCGCAAGATAGATCGTGTCGGGACCAATTGCGATTCCAGGGTTTGGAGCCTTCATTGCCAGTTCTGGATTGATGCACTCAGCCCGTTTCTTCGCATACCTTTTCGACAGAAGGTTATCCAAGGGAACATCGTAGAAATCAGGGTCTGCGTTGTGTTGATACAGGTCAGCATAAGCGAGCTTCTTGGCCTCTATCATTGTGTGGTAGCGCTCTGCATCCAGGGGTGAGTATTTCCCAAAGTCGAACGACTCCATGATATTCAACATTGAGAGAGCGGCAAATCCTTGTCCATTTGGAGGATGTTCGAAAACCTCAATACCTCGATAGGATGTGGAAATCGCGTTGGTTTCAACGGTCTTGTGCTTGGCTAGATCATCTGAAGCTAAGAATCCGCCATGATCTTGCACCGTCTTCACGATTGCCTCACACATAGCCCCCCCGTAGAAGGCAGATATCCCTTCTGCAGCCACGGTTTCGAAGACCTTCGCTAGGTCTTTGTTGAACATTATTTCGCCTGCTCTAGGAGACCTACCGTCAATGCTGAATATCTTTCGTGCCGCTTCATTTCCCAGAACTTGGACTACAAGGCTCCACACTTCAGAGATAATTGGTGAAACGGGAAATCCTTCACGAGCGTATTTGATTGCTGGCGATAGAACATCGCCCAGCTCCAATGCCCCATACTTCTCGATAAGGTATCCCCAAAGATGCATGGCGCCAGGAACTGTAACTGGTGGCCCACCTCGAACAGGTATGTGCTTCCAGTCTTTCTCAAGCAGTTCATCCAAAGTCGCAATTGTTCCCGCTCGGCCCGAGCCATTCACAGAGAGCGGTTTCTTCTTCCCAGGTAGATGAATCAATGAAAAGGCGTCTCCGCCGCATCCAGTGCTGAAAGGCTCTACAATGTCAAGCACAGCGGCAGTTGCAATTGCAGCATCAACAGCGTTTCCTCCATTAGCTAGAATCTCAAGCCCGGCTTGAGTTGCCAGAGGCTGCGAGGAAGCCACTACCCCATTAACAGCTACAATCTCAGAACGACCAGTTGCACGACGCCAGAACACCTACATCACCTAAGCCCTATACAGCTCGTTGTCAAAATCAGTGTGTGTATCATCAGGTGGAGTGATTACTAAAATCTCCTCACGCGGACTGGTAATCTTGGCGAATTGACTTGAATGTACCGAAATCAATGGCAGTATGATAAAAGGTTATCAAGGAGGATGCTTCGTAACTTTGTCTTGTAAAGGACCGTGACATCTGATTGGAAGCAGCCTCATTAGACAACGGCATGAATGGAAGTAACGCCTCGAAGATTGCGTGGCTATCCTTGTTATCTGCATTGAGTAGATTGAGCAGATCATTCAACATAATCGTGCTACCACTCTTTGTTCTTTCGATAGGTTCAGACGAAGCATTCTACGGATTGATGATTGCAATGGCGGGATACGCCCAATCTGTGGTGTTATTCCCTGCAGGAGCATTCAGTGATAAGAAAGGAAGGGGTCCGGCAATCCTTTTTGGAGGAGTCTTCTCAGGCATCATAATATTATTCCTACCTTTCGCGACTGATCCCACATTGATACTCATCCTCTTTGCAGCCACCGGAATAGGTGCAGGTTTTAGGTTATCATCGGTCACAGCTCTAATCGCAGACGCTACAAAGCGAGGAAATGAGCGTACAAAGTCCTACGGGTATACAATGGCTATCGCTACCGTCGCAGCTATTGCAGGGTCATTCTTAGGAGGATACATTCTCGATGAAACTGCCTTACCTGGTATAAACCCAGTATTGGTCAGATACATGATTTTGTTCTTCATCATGGGTGCGCTTAGAATTGCATCTGGTATTGTTGGTTTCATGGCTGAGCGTTGGCTCAGAGCTAATGATATGCTCAACAACAATGAAGTCGTCAACACGTCTATTGAGAGGACCCAAGATGCAAAGAATGATACAAAAACTGCAACCCTATTCGGAGTCAGCCGCATGATTATGGGTTTCAGTTCAGGCATGGTTGTGCCCTATATGATCCTCTGGATTATTGATGCATTCAATCCCAGCGAAGTTGTGCTTGGCAGCCTCCCAGCAATTGCAAATATGACACTTGCATCGGGAGCACTTCTTGTTGGTCTAATGAGTGAAAGAACTGGGAAGCTAAAGATGATCACGAGTTTGTATATTCTAGCACCTATTCTAACAATTGGAATCGTATTCTCTCCACGACCTGAAGGTTTTCTACTTATGGCAGTATTCTACATAGCTAGACAAGCTGTTGCAAATATGGCACAACCTGCTAGCAATTCATTATTCATGGGTGAGATAAGCCAGAATAGACGTGGCCGTTCGTTTGCACTTACGAGAATAATGTGGACAGTTCCACGTCAAACTGGAACGCTCATAACAGCGGTAATGCTTGGTTTAGGAATATTCTCAAGTATGACAGCATTTGGTGTTATTGTCTTTCCAATCGCAATGACTCTCTACCCAATTAGTGTGATTCCAATGTATATGGCAGTAAAGAGAAATCGTGAACTAATTAGAACAGAAATTACTGAGTGCTTGTGAAGACACCATCAGGATGTTTTCCCACGAACTCCTCCTTGAGGATATCCATTATTAAAAAACCGTTTCGTTTTCCATCCATCTGCTCTGTTTCGCGGAGGATACCAACATGTTTGAATCCGATTTGCTCATACACATGAATCGACTTTTCATTGTCCTCCATGGTGTCAAGATAGATACTATGCAGACCGAGGATGTTGAATCCCACACCGAGCATTACGAGAATTGCATCAGTTCCGTATCCGTTTCCCCTCTTTTCTGGATCATAGATTGATATTCTAACCTGTGCTTGATTATGGGGGAGCATGATGTTTTCCAATTGTGCGATACCAAGGAAATCGTTAGTTTATGATATCAGATAGAAACCAGGATTCACAAATCAAGTTCTTCACCGCAATCGATGGTACAAAGATTGTTGAGGATGCGCACAACTGACAGCTGGCTCTGAGAGCAGAGGCTAGTGATGTCCTAAGCATTATCAACGCCATCAGAAAACGGTGGTGCCATTAAGGCACTTCCAGACAGATTATCGCACCCATTCCTGCAATAGCCGCATGGCCCGATTCAATCTCAACGAGTGAGCAAGAGCAAGAATTCGCTTTTGGTCATCAATCGCCTTCATCTGCAGTGAAAGTTCACCGGATTGAGATATGGACACAAGTTTTAGGATTGCATCATGGTCTTCTTTTGAGGAACATGTCAGGATTTCCGCCAATTCTGACACTCCGCATAATGCATCGTAAACGACTCGAACGAAAGCCAGAACCTTGAGCAGTAGTGTTTCATTTCCGTAGAGAGAGGGGTTAGTGATTAGCTCTACAAGTGAACACCTGGCCTCCTCTGAACTCACCGCACGAAAAAGCTCGATGTTTCCGTCCAGCAGTTGCGCCATGCCGGACTCTAGATGATTAGCGAGGCTCTGTATTAAGCTCAGAGGGTGTTCCGCATTCTCATCGAGGGCTGACTCCACATCTGCCCGTCTGAGAGGCAATTGGGCCATCTCCTCATCGATGCGTATGTTTGTGCTAGCGTCATACACAGTATGCCTGTTGGTGTCTACAGGCTCCACACAACCTGACAGAATAGAGAGAAGATCACAACCGCAACAATTGCATATTGTTGCGCCAACAAGGGCACGCTCAAGCTTGCCAAAGATATTCATTACTTGGTCGCGGTCCTTTACGCGCCTCATATTGATACGTCCGTCCTGAAGAACGGTGATGTTCATCTCGTCAACGTCAGCTCGACCATACCCAAGGTCACGGCTGCACTTGACAAGATCAAACTGCGATTGTAGGCAGTTCATCAGGTCGCAAAGCGTTCGAGGGTATGTAACAGCTGCAGAAAACCTGTACAAAGCTGGACATCTCTTAGATGAATAGCGAATCGAAGACCCTTTTTGTAGGTGTTTATATACTCCAGAGAGGAATCTGTACGTGTAGTGTCAGTCCAGGACGAGAACCAAGTCCAAGGATGACTCTACCGTCACCGTCAGTTGGCCGGGGACGCAAAATGCCCGTGGAGAGGACGTAAGACTTGTCGCAGATCCAGTAAGATCTGCAGAGCAGACCTCGATGAAGCAGGAACCGAACATCAGTTCAGGACCTTGATGTCCAGGATTGTCGAGGTTTCGGGCAACGGTCAAACACCGCAAATCGCATACTCTCGCCGGGCTTGACTCCATTATGAAGACTTAGCTCTGCTATTACTCTATCGTTCGTGTCCTTGCAGGGCTCTGTGAACAGGACGCCACCTTCGGGCAACTCCGGCGCAGTTCTCATACGAGGAGTAGAATCCCCCTTTAACATCGCCTCAAGCTCCGTCCTCAGATTGGCGTAATCGCTGAGCCGAAGAATAGGACAATCATCTAACTCAAGCTGTCCAACAACCAGAGCTCTTGCGAAACCCGTGCAGGCTGCCCGATTGCAAAGCCCACAGTTGATCTTTGGGGTGCGCATCCACGTCTTGACCCAGGTATTACTCATTTGGACTTGCCTCGGCTCCTTTGGGCTATGCTTTGCCGCTGTTTAACATTGTGATATGAACGGGTTGGGGGGGGCTTCGTCAGTTTTATTAGACTGGCACAGTTCGCCTTTGAAGAGTGTTGGATCATGGAGCGAATGCGTCAACGTCTGAAATGGGATCAACGGTCTGAGCTTGTAAAAACAGTATTCCTGTTTGTCGTAGTTATAGGCGGCACTCTTGCGGGCTACGGTGTGTTCATGTTGGGGATGGGGACAGCTACTCCACTCGTGGTTGTTACTAGCGAGTCGATGGTCCCAACCTTGGAGGTAAATGACCTCCTAGTCCTGCAGGGGCGGGCTCCTGAGGATATCGCTGTAAACGATATCATTGTTTTCCGCGCCAGCTGGTACGCCGAAGCCCCAATTGTGCATAGAGTCGTATCCATTGAAGAAGTGAATGGCACCTACAGGTACTACACGCAAGGCGATAATAATCCATCACAGGATTTCGGCTATCGTACTCACGAGGATATCGTCGGCGTGCTTGTCTGGAGGATTCCTCAAGTCGGAGGAATCAGTATCTTCCTAAGGTCCTGGCCAGGGATGCTCTTCATGGCAGCAGTATTCATTGCAATCCTCGTTGTTCCTGAATTCGTCTGCAAGGATAAAGAGGATGAAGAGGTTAGCGAGAACTACCCGCCCGAGTAGAGCTGCATAGGTGCCAGTCCAAACACGCCTCCGACCATGCCGCCAAGGAATGTGGCGAGCGCAGTATTGTACTCGGTCACCGCATCGTTGTAGTCAAGCTGTGCCATTGTGACCCTATTCTCGGCCCCCACTACCTCATCAAACAGCTCTTGATACAAAACGTTAGCGTATAGGGTATGTAACAGCTGCAGAAAACCTGCACAAAGCTGGACATCTTTTAGATGAATAGCGAATCGAAGACCCTTTTTTGTAGGTGTTAATATACTCCAGAGAGGGACCTGTACATGTAGTGTCAGTCCAGGACGAGAACCAAGTCCAAGGATGACTCTACCGTCACCGTCAGTTGGCCGGGGACATAAAATGCCCGTGGAGAGGACGTGAGACTAGTCGCAGATCCAGTAGGATCTGCAGAGCAGACCTCAATGAATCAGGAACCGAACATCAGTCAAGGACATTGATGTCCAGGATTGTACAAGTTTCGGGCAACGGTTGGGTAGTTCTCTGAGATCGCTACAAATAACGTGTTCAAAGCTACATTGAGCTGTGATGAAACGCTGCTCAGAAAGATGAAGTCCGCCTTAGCGTCCAAGGAGTTCAGAGTGTCTGCAAGCTACACGTTCGACCTCAAGAAGGCTTGCAACTGGGTTGCTGCGTCGAAAGAACTGATCTGACACTGAGCGGCCTGAATGCACTGGTTGAAGAGATGTTTCATACGGTCCAAAGATTGATTACAAAGGTCTGTCAATCAAATGGCAACAAGAATACTTGCGCGGTGACCGAATGAGTTTGACATTGTATAGTAGCATAGTCTTCTTGCTAGCAGCTTTGGCTTTCTTCTCAATTGTCTGCGGCAAGAAAGAGGAAGAACCAGAGCCCGAACCGGAGCCTGAACCAGAGCCGGACTCAGACGAGTAGCTCGTGAAACCTATCCGCCGCCCACTGGCGGAAACATGACGACTCTGTCCCCAGTCCTCAGAGTGGACAATAAATCAGATGTTTGATTGTCATTTACAAATACAATCCGAGCTTGCTCCTGAGCAAAGCCAAGCTGCTCTATGAGATCGTAAATCGTCGTCCCATTGAGTTCGACCTCAAAAGATTCTCCAATCTCGGTATCAGGCGGAGCAAGTTTGGAGAGAGTTGCGTAGAGCTTCACAATAACCTTCATGCTCCCCACCTAGTAGTAATCGACATCAACATCCTTACGGGTGTAACCGTGACCGTTCATTGAAACTTGGACAAAGTTTCTATGAGTGCAAATAGGACAACTAAGTGACTAGGACACTCTGTTCTTCCTTCAAGACCCTTCTGACCAATACCATGAACTCCTCTGGTCCATAGGTCTTGCTCAGTCCTTTCAGGCGTTTCACCTCACTCTCGTATCTCTTCTTCTTCCTCTCCAACAGTTCTTTCCCGTACACATCCTTGAAAGACTCT
>DAOVDG010000029.1 GCA_030669595.1 Candidatus Thorarchaeota archaeon | reverse complement strand
GTCAGCCGCGAGAGTCGCCGCTAAGTGGCATGGTCTGCAGTATGTCCATAAGATTGTGCGAGGAAAGCACAGAAATGTTGTTTGGTTTGACCTCACTGGTGAATACTCGGACCCTGTACTCCGAGCAACACGACTCAGACTCAAGTCACACTCGTCTTCAATACAGCGATTCGTCAAGAGACGAGTCAGGTTCGTTGATCTGTCATCCGTCCTTCGTGCATACATTCATGACAGAGACTCAATCAGTGATGTTACCAAGTCAACTCGTTCCGTCATGAGCCAGACTCATAGACCATTTATCATTGTCACTGGTTGGGATATGGTGAGAAAGGCCACACCCGAGCACCTGACCGATGTCCTAGACGAGTTCCTGATACAGTTCCTTGATGATGTTCCAAAGGACTCCAAGTTGGTGTGGTTCGGGCGTCCAGTGCCGCTCAGTGCTACCAGTCAGATATACGACACTCGTTGTGTTGGACCCTTCTACACAGGCAGTCCGTGGATGCACTATGTCGATGAGATAGTGTGGAACATACCGATGCCACCACCACGCTTCGGGGCCTACGCCCCCGCTGACGATGATGTCCGAATGATAGTGATTGAGCGTCCGAACGGTATCGAGACCAAGTTGGTAGTGATTGATGTCCTTCGAGAATGGGGTGAGAGATTCCGGTCGGATGAGGACAAGAAGAAACAAGATGAACCAAGACAGAAGATCTACCACAAGACTACAGGTTCTGGTGGTACCAGAGGCCGACCCCTTACCACCTATGGGGAGGATGATATCGATACAGCGCTCGAACTCCTACCACATATCTGCGCGCCAATGCTGGATAACAGCATTAATACCGAAGAGGTCAAGACACACAGGTCACCTCTCCCTGACACTCCGGACTCTCCATCACCACTCTCTTCTCGGTTGACACTCACTCCATACCAGTTCAGAACAGAGTCAAGGACAGATGGCAGGGTCAAGCGTCTCGAACCGATGCATCGTATCAACCATCGACGCGAATACAGAACCACACGTCTAGGTGTTGACCATCTGAAGGTCAACACGAGGCCGCCCCACGAAGCGCTGATGGTGGTGGATGGCTGTGATGACCTTACAATTGCAAGGAATGAGCTCGCTGAGATTGGATGGGCACTTATCTTTCTCAGGAGAAACAAATCGAAGTCAAAGGAATGGAGTGCGTTCCTCGAGAACCTGAGAAGTATACTTGTGAGGGTGAGAGGAACGTGTGGTGACAGCTCTCAGGACGCGATGAACTCGTTGCGTGTAATCCGGCGTTTCCTCGAGCTTGACACCTTAAGCAGAGGTCTCTGGAACACACTGCGAAAGGTCCGGTCATGGACACCATCCAGTCTGAATGGACATCAACGACAGTATGTCGAACGGTTGTTGAAGCGTCATCCGGACATCCTTATGATAACCGGGAACCACCTGTTTCTGCTTTTGCTCGCTGCGGTCCGGTCAGCAAAGATTGTGAGGAAGATGACACACGCAATAGAGGAGCTCTGGGACTATGTCATTCCATGGCAGCTGACGGGACTCGGCCTCACTCCCAAGTACCATGACTCGCACAAGACCGGGGAGTCCATCCTTCACAGGACAAAGCTCTTCAACAGTCTTTGCAACAAGGCCAGAGCACTTGGAGTCCTCACTGAAATTACAAGACACGCCAGTGATGTCAAGTTTGGGGAAATGGTCTTAGTCAGACGTGAGAGCGTCGGGGTACCGGAACCGACCATCGACACCATGGGAATATGGTTAGTGTTCCAGAACCGACCCGGGAGCCATGAGATGAATGCCACTCTTGTTCCTGTACACGAGGACTCTCTGAAGGGACCACTCAAAATGCTACAAGAGTTGTTCCGTGACAGACCTCACTGGGGAGAGACCGACCTCACAAAGCTAAGCGAGTGTGCCACAGCATCCAGGCTCTCGGGCAGGACTCCCATCATGGTCGCAGAACAACGCGGACTCACTGGACTGTGGATCCTTGAACCTTGCGGTGAGAGCTGGACACCAGTTGGGCGATTGGAGTATTTCACAAGACGAAGAGAGCCCGTGACACTTCTCAGGTCGTACACTCTGAGAGAGGAACGTAACCTCATCTCAATCGATATGACCGATGTACGCAACCCTCCCTCTGACCTGAGAGAACATGTCGACCTGTCACTGGAGCTCATCGATGCAGTATTCAGAGACTGTGAGTCCGTGGAGTGCCATGTGTCAGTTGACAGAGATGAACAGATGTATGTGCTCACGTTTCATGAGGATGACAGGGAGATACTGGATGATAATGGCGAAACAGTCAGCTTACTCGTGAAGAGGACTGTGGATGTACTGGAACTGCTCCGCAGGCCTGACTATGAGTGTGAACCTGTCGTTGTTGATGGACGACAGTTTGCATGGAACAGGTTTAGTGACATCGAGTACAAGGGTGATGCAACGGTCCTCAGGCCATGGGTAGAGAGGAAGAGTCCGTTCAAATTCACCACGATGGGACTACCACCAACCGCAGAACATCTCCTGCAATCGAAGAGGCTGACTGGACTCAGGCTCAGTGTCCATCATGACCCCTCTGTCTGCCCGCTCAGGAGTGTTCCCATTGAGGAACTGGAGAAGAGAGGTCAGAAGGCCAAGAGTGATGTCGAGGAGTATCTGGAACGCATTGATGGTTTAAGAGGGCAACCTGACCCCCTCCTTAACGAGTCAATCTACCGACACGGTACGTGCTGGAGAGTAGGAATGACCAGTAAGGATACAATCCCCGAGGGAGTACGAGCCTTCGAAATGGCCCGTATTGGTGGACCAGCGCTAGGAACCCTCCTGAGGACTGGTGCGCTCATGTACAATGAGGAGTCAGAATGGATCATCCACGAGTTTAATGTTCCTGATGCTGGTAGTCTTCCTAGAGAATTTGCAGAGTGCGTCCACCTAGTGGAGAGCTACAGGAGCCTCATCCCGGATGTACTGGAGAAGCTAGTCGTTCCAGGGACCTACCTTCTTCCACGTGTGGACAGATGGATAGTGTCACTGGTATGGAGTAAGAGTCATGTCCGGTGGACCGCCCGGTCAGAACTCAAGGGGACATACTATCGTGGCACCTCCTTTGACATTGAGCTGAACCCGGAAGTTACTCTAGAGACCATGACCGAACACATAATGAATGCCATCACTCGCCACATTTCCACTGAGAGAATATCTGAGCCAGACGCCCTCAGAGAGCGAATTCAACATTATCTCAGGGGTCGGGGCTATCATCCTGAGAATCAATACGAGATTATACTTAGGCGAGAGGGCCGAACACTCAAGTACGCATTATATGAAATAAAACATAATCGTTACGTAACTCAAGGCTCCATCGTTGTTAAGGAGAGCTGGACTGCCAGGGATGTGTGGAGGGAACTGAGGAGCCGCCCGGAGAATGCAGACCTCTCAGACTGCGAGATAATCAACGAGGATTGCCTTGAAACTGACCTCAATAGACTTGTTGCAGAGATGGCAGCTGAAGACCATGGGGACCACGAGTTTACACCTCTGTTTGCGAGTACGGAAGAAGAGTCAGCACGGATTGACCCAATGAAGACCACGTTGGAATACGGCAGACTGAGTGTAGAGGCCAAAGAGCTTCTTGATAGTGGACAACCAGGCCAAGCATTGGAACCAATAGAGGAGAGCATCAAAATGCTGGAGACCATGAGCTCTGGAAACGGCTTTACTGAATGGTACCTTGTTGAAGCTCTTGCCCTTAAGGTCAAGGCCTTGGTGGGTGATAAGAAACGAGGCTCGGTGAGCCCCCACAGATTGGTGGCGCTCCTGGATAGAATGTATGAGGCAATCCCGGACATGGGCTCTGTATGGAAGCTACGGGGCGACCTCTCAGAGCTCATCAAATGGGCATTGGTGTTACGAGAGAAACTGAGAGCGGCAGTCTGACAGGGCGGTGATGTGCCATTCTAGGCAGAAAGAGCATGTCGGCATACCACACGAATGGATAGTAACTGTGCCTTGATGCTACTGACCTCTAAGTCCTCTGTTGAGGCATTCAAGAATAGGGTCAAGGACCTGCGGGATAACACATATGATGAGGAAGAGATTGAAATCTGCTCACAGATTCGATTATATCGCTGAGGGCAGAATTAAACAATGAGATGTGGAGAAGCTCATAGAGTGTTCGGTAGTAATGAGGGGTAGAAAATGCAATGTTCGGGCTCGAAAACAGATGATTCTCACATGTAGACCTATTTCATCAAACAACTGTCTAGAGAGTGTCCAGGTTTGTCCAGGATTCTTGAGGCTGTTGCATACCCTTGAGGTGCTGACCTCCGCATAGTAGGACCATATTAAAAGGAAACATGCCCAGTCTATCACCGTCAGATAGTCTGTCGCCGGGCTTGGCAAGAGTCCCGTTTAGGAAACAGTCGCCCAAGTCGCTTGATTTCAGTCCGAGCCGCTGCACAAGTTGAGTGAATGTTTCATTCTCAATGAATTCATACTTCAGGATTGTATCCTCGTTTGGTTTGGCTCTGGAAATAAGAGACCTCAGTTTCCCGTACAGGTGTATTTCGAGCATCACTATCAGGTTTCTGTCTTTCCACAGATAAGCTGTTTCATCAGAGCGCACTCTCAAGCAAGAGAGCAAAAGAAGAAACGAGGGAGCGGAAGCTCCCTCAGAGTTACTCTATGTTCTACTACATATCCTTATGGACCGCATCGAGTTCCTCGTCCGAAACCTCGAATACAACATTGTGGGGCGGTAGTGGTTCTGTGTAGAAGAACTCCGGAAGACGGTCATCCTTCGCCGCGAAACCAGCACCCTTATTGAAGGCCCGTTCATTCTTTAGAATGGCCGTTCCGTAATCGCCAATATCGATGTCCTTTCCAAGGAAACCATTGACTGTATCGACCATCCCTCCGAATCCACTATCGTCGTCCAGAACGCAGAATGCAATGAACAGACAATAACCTGTAGAATCGATGAATGCGGTTGTTGCTTGGAAGTTGCGTGATAGCTCAGCTTTGTCTACGCTTCTTGGATCGGTGACCTTTCCTTTAATTCCAAAAATCTCAGCCGATATCGTGTATCCAGCCGTGTGATCGGCACCCATTGTGCTCGTTGCATACGTAACTCCAATTCCACGGATCGGCCTCGGGTCGTAGGCAGGCAGAGCTTGACCTTTCACTACTGGAATCCTGCTGACTCCCAGAGTTTCTCCTGCAGTCAAGGCGCCTGAACAGACCAAAGCACCCTTTGCTGATGTAGGGAAGTATCCTTTCTTCAGAAGCTCAATCGCCGCTGGCCCATCTCCGAAGTCAATCAGACCAGATTCCATGAACATAGCAATTGCGTTGCCGGCTTCGATTGTATCAAGACCCAAGTCATTACAGATACGGTTCATCTCAGCCACATCGTGTAAGACACCAACACCCAGGTTCGTGCCAAGCGCCCACGCGGTTTCATACTCAAGTGGAGACACTTGTGCCTTCCCGGTTTTTTCATAGGGCACTACATTGGAACATGCTATGACGCACCCAGGATGACATGCATGCCCATACTTGCCCTCGGCCTTGTCCCCGAACTTTTTGCGGGTTTTTTCGACGAGCTCGTGAACTGCTTCACCAGATATCTTAGCAGCATCCTCGAACCGTCCAGTCTTGAAGCCTCGCGTTGGCAAGCTACCAGCCTCGTTCAGTATGTTCTGCAGGACATTCGTGCCATAGTTCTTCAGTCCACCATAGGGTTCACCCTTTTCATTGTTCAGTCGCCCCGTGACGGCATGGTTTTCGAGTGCTTCCTTGAAGGCTTTCCGCCCTTTCTCAAAACGATCCTTGTCCTTTGCTTCAGGCCTCGAACCGTCTGATGCGTCTGAGATGATGGCTACAATGCGCTTTGAGCCAAGAACTGCGCCTAGACCACCACGAGCTGCGTAGCGGCCAGGGTCAGTGTTCTCGACATTGTTTCCAAAGACCCCAGCACCCTTGTGAAGATGCTGGCCTGTAATCCCGCACCCTATGATACCCGGCTTGCCCGGATAGTCCTTCCAAATCTTGCCTATGAGTTCGTAGAGACCTATTCCGGCGTAGTCATTTGTTTTCTTGACCTCGCACTTGTCCTTGCCAATGTAGATGCTATACCAGTCCTTCGTTTCAGCTGGCGGTGCACCCTCGATGATGACGCCTCGCACACCAAGGTAACCAAGCCTTGTAGCGGTGAGCCCGCCTGCATTTGCCTCTTTGATGCCGCCAGTCAGAGGAGACTTCCCACCCACACTTAAGCGACCTGAGGATGGTGCCATCGTTCCAGCAAGAAGCCCTGGCGATATGACGAACTTGTTCTTCTCGCGAAGTGGATGACATGTTGGATCCACCTCGTCATGTACTACTGCTGAAGTGAACGCGCGACCAGCAAAGGTCTCGTACTTCTTCGGCAGGGTTTCCCACTTGTGATCTAAATCACTCATATTTATGCGTAATACCTTACTCATTCCGAATCGTTACCCCTTAATGCGTTCTGGATAAAACCCCCTAATAACCGATATGCTTCGCATAGCATATCGATATGAATCGCTATGCATATCGTATTGAGCGTCCTGAAATCCCACCGATATGGTCCGAATTCTGCGGAAACAAAGGTTTCATATAGCTGAAAAATCCGGCCCCGCGTAGATTGACCCGAGGATGGATCGCTAGATTACGATTGCGAAATCAAGGTGACAATGATGCGAAACCCAATAGGCTGGATGAGAACTGAGTATAACAAGCTAGTCGAGCAGAATTTTGACTGGAAGATCAGGGAACTTCAGGGCCCAAGCACTCCCAAGGCAAGGGTAGACGGTAAAGAGGTAATCATGCTTTGCAGCAATAACTACCTCAACTTAAGCAATCACCCCAAGATGAAGAAGGCCGCGCTGAAGGCTATTGAAACTCATGGTGTCGGTTCTGGCTCCGTGAGAGCGATAGCTGGTACGATGGACCTTCATTTGGAACTTGAGCGCAGGCTCGCTAACTTCAAGGGTGCGGAAGCTTCATTGACATACAGTGCCGGGTTCGCCTGCAATGAAGGATTGATACCACAACTTGTCGGCAAGAACGATGCAATCATCTCCGATGAGTTGAATCATGGCAGCATAATTGATGGTGTCAGACTCACGAAGGCAAAGCGCTTCGTCTACAAGCACTGCGACACCGACGACTTGGCGCGCGTTCTGAATGAAGCAGAAAAGGAGAAACCGGACAAGATTCTGGTAATCACAGACGGTGTTTTCAGCATGGACGGCGACATATCTCCACTGGACAAGGTTGTGGAAGTCAGTCAGGAACATGGCGCAATGATCTACGTCGACGATGCACACGGCGAAGCAGTCATAGGCAAGGGCGGAAGAGGTATTGTGTCACATTTCAATCTAACTCATCATGATGTGCACTTCGAGATGGGTACATTCTCCAAGGCATTCGGCGTCATGGGAGGACATGTTTCAGGAAGCCGAGATATGGTGAACTACGCCCTGAACAAGAGCCGGTCATGGCTCCTCAGTGCGTCACATCCCCCTGCAACAGTGGCGTCATGCATCGCAGCAATCGATGTGCTAGAAACCGAGGAAGAGCATGTGAAGACTCTATGGAAGAACAGAGAGTACTTCGTGAAGGGGCTCCAACAAATGGGCTATGACACAGGCTTCAGCCAGACACCAATTATTCCCGCTATGACTGGCGAGAGCTCAAAAGCCGTAGCTCTTAGCGATGGCCTCTACAAGGAAGGCATTCTTGCACTGCCGATTGTGTTCCCGATGGTCGCGCGCGATAAAGCTCGAATAAGGAACATGATGAACTCCGGTCTCAGCATGGAACAGCTTGACATCTCACTAGCAGCCTACGAGAAGATTGGCAAGAAGCTAAACATCATCTAGAAGTATATTCCAATCCATTCAAAGAATCGGGCCGGGAGATCCTGCAATAAGGTGGGAAACTCCCGGGCTTGCTTTTCGTTATTTCATCTTCTCACAGGCAGCTACAACGTCCCTCAAATCTATAATTGGATGCCACAAGAATCCGAATCGGCAATATGCTGGACAAGAGAACCTGTAGCACTATCTTCTCCGACTTCGATGACACGTTGCCAACAGCATGCCATGCACGGATGGAAAGGGAGGAAACCCCGAATTCGCTTTCTGCTATTTCAGCTTCTCATAGGCAGCGGCTGCTTCTTTCAACTCTGTAATCGGAGTGAATCGAAACTCCACCTCAGGAGTGTAATAGGCAACCATGCCCGATATTTGATCAGCGCTATCAGCTTCGTACAACTGGAAGCCTGCGGTACCGTCAAACATTACATATGCCTTTGATAGCGACTTGGGGAAGAGCTCCGGCTTCTTTTTCCGAACCTCTCCAAGCTTCTTCCATTTAGCCTGGACCGCGTCTAGGTCCTTAGGATCGTATTCCCAGATTGCGATGTACTTCATTTTCTCGCCTCATGCTATTTGTCATCAAGTATGCCCGGTTGCATAAGAGTTCTCCGCCCTTTTGACTAAACGAGTCACTCATTACTTCGAATGCCAAAGGACATGAGCCTTTAGTTAAGCGGGTAGATTCCAAATGTTAGCAATACGTAGAGCATCATGACGAAGACAGCAATCATTGCGATGGACTCTAGGGCATTTACCTTGGAGTCATCCGCGATAAACCGATGCAAAATGAACATAGTCGGAAACGCAAAGAACAACAGCACAACCGAGAACAGATCAATTGGAATCACATCAACGTGACCAAGAATCAGGCCACCGATAATGCCTGCAGCAAGGCACGTGTAAGCAAAGACTACAAAGAAGACTTGCACGATACCGCCGAACGCGTTAGACAGCGCTATTTCTATCTCATCCTTCCTGTGACTGGAGGCAACTATGATGTACTCAGGAGTACCTGCGAATACAACTAGGAGAAGAGCGGCATAAAGGAAGTTCAAGTTTAGCGTATGCTCTGCGAAATGCGCGAAATTCGCAAGTGCCTCACCACCAACTAGCGCGCCAAGTGAGGCTAGAACTAGGAATAAGGCTAGTGTTCTCTTGGGCATAGGTTCGTGATGCACCTTGCCGGCCAATATGTGGTCATCTGATGTTGGGTCTATCCGCCCATAGTACTTGGTAATCCGATACAGGTACGCGACAAATACAGCCAGAAGAACCGATCCAAACATTATGAGTTCACCCCAATTGAGGAATCGAGGCAACGCTGGATTCTCCAAGGAGAACACGAAGACTATCAACATCGAGAGGCCAACCGAGAGGCTAATGACAGATCCCATGGAGAGGAGGTCACTACCGACCCACATAATCGCATCAGGCAGCTTGAAGTTCCCGTGCTTGTCTTTTGGAAGCATGAGTGTGTAAATTGCAAATACAATGGAGTTCATGAAGATGGTAGCAAGAGCAAGCACCCAAGCTAGCTCGTACTGCTCAGCAAGAATGAGGAATGTTATCACTGAGAGCTCAGGTATCGTGCTCGCAATACTGGCATAGATGCCTGCCACGTAATCGGTTAAGTGAAATCTCTGCCCGAGACCTTCCACCGAGAGAACGAATGCCTCACACGACCCTGCAATCAGCATGACACCGCCTAAGAGCTCTACCCAAGGTGTGATACCTTCAAGCCCGTGAACGCCAAGTGCGTCCATTGCCATGAATGAGAGAACTAGTGCCATTCCAACCAGATAGGCTAGCTGCCAAATCCTAAGTTTCATGTTTCATCCGCCAGAGGCACGAGGAGAAGGAACGGCCAGATAAATCTCACCCTCATCAGTTTTGTGAAAGAAGGATTGATGTGAATGTGTGAAAACCGAAACTGACTAAAAGCCAACTCCATGTAAATGGGATGCTTTCCGAATAGGGTTGCAAACAGCTGCTGTAAAGTTGGACGTATCTGGACAATTCCATTGTGGGCGTTGTATAGACCAATACGACATTGATATCTGAGGAATATGACACACCTTTGAAGGATCCTTACGGAGTAGTCCAGTGCCGTTTTTTGGACGTACTGGACTTCGGTGTCCAACTTCGCACAACTTACAATGAACGGTAGGAATCAAGCATGACCAAGAAGCTCCGGTGTAGTGCCATCATCTTTGACTTCGACGGTACACTGGCGGACAGCATGCCATTCTTGGCGAACATAGGTATCCAAATCATGATGAAGTATTATGATGTTAATCGCAATGAAGCAGCAGAGAGATACAAATCCACAACGGGCCTACCCTATGAGCATCAAATTAACCTCAATTTCCCAGGCTATGAACAGAATGAACGGGCAATCGAAGAGTTCGAAAAGCTGAAGATTGAAAGAATCTTCCAGCAACAGCTGTTTCCAGACGTGGTGCAAACCCTCACCAAACTGAATGAGATGGGCATAAGCGTGTTCGTTTCATCCTCGACATACCAGCCAATCATTGTCGATTACTTCGCCAAGAGGGAACTCTCAACGTGTTTTAGGGAAGTTGTTGGCTACAGGCCTGGCTTTGAGAAGGGCAAACACCACTTCGAACATATCAAGGCAGAACACGGTATCCGGCTTAGCGACACCCTGTTTGTGGGAGACTCGCTGAAAGATTACGAGCGGTCCAAGGGATACTGCAAGTTCGTTGGTCTGGAAGGCATGTTCAAGGAGGAGGACTTCCGGCGTGCGAAACATGAGGGGCCAGTCATTCAGCAGGTGTCAGAATTGTTGGTCATGATCGAACCCCTGTAGTTTCGGTTCAGCTCTGTTAGCTGGCTGTGCCAGCTATGGATGGGCGGCCAAGCACCCGATACATTCGTTCAACAGTCTCTCGGATGTGATCAACCATATGCGCGGGGACTGTTACGAGGTTCTTCTCTGGCAAGTCCTCCAAGACTTCAGCAATCTTCTCCAGCGAGTTCTTCTTCATCTGAAGGCAAATCGCACCATCATATGCCGGGAGGATGATCTTGTCAGGATGCTTGTCCTGCAATTGTTCAACCAAACCAACTTCTGTTGCGATGATGAAGGTCTTGGCAGGTGACTCCTCAACGATTTTCACCATTTTGCCAGTGGAAAGCACGTGGTCAGCCACATCTTGGACGTCAGGGGAACATTCAGGGTGTACAAGAACAACCGCGTCAGGATACTCCTCCTTCAACAATGCAATCTGGGCGACATCGAACATTCTGTGAACATAACAATGACCTTGTGGTTCGATGTCCACAATTTCTATACCTGACTGTCTTCTCACGTACTCAGCCAGATTCTTGTCTGGACCGAACAGAACCTTGTCGACTCCCAAACTTTCCACGATTTCAACTGCAGTACTTGATGTGCATACGATGTCGCAAGATGACTTTGTTTCGGCAGTTGTGTTAACGTAAACAACCACCGGAGCGCCAGGGTGTTCCTTCTTCTTCGCCCGCACCTTATTGGAAGAAACAAAGGAAGCGAGCGGGCACAAAGCCTCAGGTGCAGGAATGTAGACTGGGGTATCTGGAGAGAGGACAGCAGCCATTTCCGCCATGAACTTGACTCCACAGAAGACCACAAGATCGTATCCTTTCGCTTCAGCAGATTTTATCGCGAGCTGCAAGGAGTCTCCAACGAAGTCGGCAACCTTCTGAATCTCGAGAAGCTGGTAGTTATGCGCCACAATCAAAGCATTTCGTTTCTTCTTCAGCTCCAGAATCTGTTTCTGCAGATCGACTAGTTCGCCTTCCAAGGATGAACACCACCTTTGCGAAATCATTTGCCAGATATTAACCCAATCTCAACCGGCAAAATGGAGCCAGTATTTCTGGACGTCAGGTTGATTTAAGTGCAACAACCTTCTCGCACTGAGAATTAAGAGATATAATAGTGCACTGCTCAGGCAGAACTGCGCGTAATCAAAGTGATGTTCATGGGTATCGACAGACAGAAGATTCCGAAGACGGATGTTCCAATCATAAGGAGCCAGTTCAAACAGGCAGCTGCGGATGCAGAAATTGCTCTCAAGGGCAAGTCGATACGCAAAGGAGAAGGCCCATTCGGTGAGCCAAGAGAGTTGCTAGCATTCGCCATTCTCGAAGCGTCAGAAGAGCTAAGCCAGACGACCTCAGCTGCTCAATCTATCGCAGACAGGCTGATGGAAGTGTTCAGGGATGCTTCGCCCGAAATCTCAGTCGCAAACTATTTGGAAAGCGCAACTCTGTGTCTGTACGGCTTCATTCTGGGAACTTACAATGAGGAAGACTTCAGATACGTCTACAGATACTCCCTATCCAGGATTCGAGACCATGCCTCTATCGAGAGCTGGTTAAGAAAAGCTATTGTGTTCTATAGCCTCTGCAGGAATTTGAGGGGCCGCGACCTTCTCGATGAATTCAGGCAGTGGATACGGTACTTAGGCGCATCGGCATGCAATCACAATCTGCTGGTTGAAGTATGTGCTGTTTTCGGAGAAGACATTCGGAGCGTGGTTGCTGAACCAGATTTTCGATTTGTCGATTCTCTACAAAGGCATCCTCAGTACTTAGAGGAAGCAATGGAAGGAAGATCATACCTGGATGTGCGAAATGCGACGAAGGACTGGCTTCAGGACGTGATGTCAGAAAAGTTGCTACGATTATACCAGAAGCGGATGTACAAGCTTGCTCAGGACAGTATCAAGCAAGACGCAGACGTTGCAGAAGCCTACGATGCGGTAAAGTCCACGTTCAAGAAGGCGGGATTCAGAAGCGATAGAAAGGGTGTGTTTCCAGTCCAGCTGCAGAAACTAAGCACCCCCCCCTCGGCGGAAACGGTGGACCCGGTTGTCTTTGAGATGATACCGCAAAAGCTTCGTGTGAGCCTTCTGCCATCAGTCGCATACTCAACTAAGACCAAGACTGTGGAAATAATCTTCCTCGGAGGGCCTCGTATTGGCCGAAGTGGTGTTTTGCTGAAGACAGATACTGGAGGTGTTTTGCTAGATTACGGGCTATCTGTAGCAAACCAGCGTATACCTGAATGGGTGCCGGAATTGGAAATGATTGATACAGTCTTAATCAGTCATGCCCATCTGGATCACGTTGGAGGGCTGCCAGTTCTCTATGATAATTACGATGGGAAGTGGTGTTCCACCGATGTGACTGGGGCGATTGCTATTTCGCTTCTTGAAGATGCACTTAAGGTGGGTACCCCGCTACCTCCAAGAAGAAGGGACCGATGGGATAGCATTTCCAAGTTCCGACAAAGAAACATAGACAAGATATCTAAGAATCACGTACGCCTAGAAGTTGGCAAAAGCAGTGAAGTAGGACCCGGAATTGTTGTCACGCCCATAGATGCAAGCCACATACCTGGAAGTGTGAGCTTCCTCCTTGATATCGAGGGTGTCAAGATTCAGTATACTGGCGACTTTAACACAGATCAGTCGGTCCTCTTTCCCGGAGCAAATCTTCCGACTGATAGTGACGTCACTATCTTCGACGGCACATATTGGGGTAGGCAGGATTTCGACCGAGCAAAAGTAACAGCACATGTTGCCGAGATAATCGATAGCCATGGCCCCGTTATTATTCCAAGCTTCGCAGTAGGGCGTTCCCAAGAAATGCTCATGATCTTGGAATCAATAGGAGTGACTAGGAACAAGAATGTCATTGTGGCAGGGCTCGCTGAAAAAATAACCAAGCTTGTGGGCGTCAAGGGACACTGGCAAGGAATGAAGAAAAACAAGGTAGCACTGGAAAAAGATGACATCCTTGTAGCAGGCGGCGGAATGATGAGCGGAGGATTGGCCAGGTATCATTTCAAGGAACATAGAAAGAATCCTGAAGCCGCAATTATCCTCTGCGGCTACTTAGCACCTAGAACTCCCGGGTGGAACCTTCTAAATGGCTTTGAACCGCACAAGTGCGATGTTGAGTATGCGCGAATAAGTGCGCACTCTTCTGCATCTCGTCTACAGCAGTGGGTGAAATCATGCAGCGGCAAGAAGATCATGGTACACACGCCGTCGAAGAAAGTTCCGAAAGGCATTATGATGCCCGACTACAAGCAAAAGATAATACTCTCAACGTAGACATGAAAACCATTTCAGGCGCTCACGCAACAACCTCAAGGACTGCATCCAATACTAGTTTCTGCACTACGAACCTCATTGCAGGAAGACTAACCTTCAACGACCGAACAACATCCTCAAGAGGTTTTGTGCCATCACAAAGATCAACGAACTTGACGACGACCTCACCATATGCCTTCCGAGTTTCCCCGTCTACATCTCCTATCTTCCTCAAATGGCTATCGTCTTTAATCTCAACCTTGAAATCAATCCAGCCATACTGCTCAAGAATCTGAAGACATCCGAGAATATGATCTCGCGGGAGGTCTAGGCTGCGAACCAGTCCACCGACAGTTTCGTTTCCTTCTATGGCCGACTTAACAGCTACGACGGCTGCGCCTACATCGCGATTCTCGAAAGGCAGTGCTCTACCGGCTTCTCGCGACCTGACGATGTAGTCCAGACTGACAGGTTTCAATGGGACCTTTGAAAGAACGGTGAATACAGATGGTTCGAAGATGGTCGTATTTCCATCCCAATTGGCCCATATATCTGAGTACATCGTTTCAACGTCAGCCAACAATGAAGCCATAGTCCTCCTATACTCATCCTCTTGATTGTCATTGGTGACAACCAGTGCCAGCACGAAATGGTTTGACTTCTCAACCATGACTATATTGTCCTCGTGTTCAATGTTCTCAAGAGCATCAGTCTTGCTGGCGGCGCCCCCAGAGTCCCCGTCGATTCCGCTGAAAGAATCCAGTGCAGAAATTAAAGAGGTAACCGCATTGACATCAATGAGTTCAGTAGAGTAGTCCAGATGATAGGAGGATTCAAACATGCCCTCCCTTTGCACAATGAGGAGCAAGTGAAGAATGCGGGCAGGGTCAGAAGCCGCGGAAACCGCTTCTGCATCAACTGCTGTATCAATTGATGAGGCAGTTTCAGTTTCAGTCACTGCTGTTGCGACTGTGGTAGAGGTGACTGGATCCTCCTGATCCTCTGAATAAGGAACCGTTTCATAACCACCCTCCGTGGCATCAATCCTAGTCTGAACGGCATCAACTTCTTCAGTCCGCCGCCGCACAGTGATCATCTCACTCACCGGCAAGTCAGGTAACTGGACGCCCACCGTTTTTGCGGCCACTTCAAGCATAAGGCGAATGAATTCCTCTCGCCGGGTCTTATCAGTGGCGACCATTTGGAAAGTCGGTGCACCAAGTAGTCGTTTGATCTTATCACTCTGCATTGATTCGGGAAGGTCCTGTTTGTTCGCGATGATAAATAACGGAACCGCAGGTGCCTCTTTCTTGATGTTGCGAAGAAGCGACTTGGTCTGCATCACATTCCTGAAACTAGAGTCTGTGATTAGGAAGATGACATCGGTGCCCTGGAAGTAAAACGCCCATAGGTCCTGAAAAACAGCCTGACCAGCGAAATCCCATATAGTGACGAGAAAAGTTCCGAACTGTATGGTTTCGGACGAGTCAACGGCGACGTTGATTGTGGGGACATAGCCCCCTGGTGCGGGTTCCCGCCCAAACAGAAGCCTCAGCAGCGTGCTCTTGCCGACACCACCGGAACCCACGAATGAAATCTTGAAGCGTGTGAAGATGAGCTCGCCAAGAATATCCTGCAAATTGTCTTTGACATACCCGATGCTCTGACCGCGAAGGGCAGTTTCCATTCGCGATGCACCCTCTCGTACCTTGTGCTTGATCACTCGTTCCTCATCTCTGCCGTCCGTGACAAGTATGAGAATGAGGTCCTCACCGATTAAGTGGTGGAAGACCTTATGTTCACCAACAAAGACAGGCGTGTCTTCTGAAAGACCCTCGGTAACCTGATGGTCCCTGTATCCATGAAGGAACTCAACGACATCGCTCTCACCGAAGTCTATCTTCCAGAAACGTGTTGAGGCCACAATGGCGCCTGTGTCTTTTTCAATCATAAGGACATTGTGAATCATTTATCATCGGCCTCTTTCATTCAGCACGGGTTTACAGCATTTGTTGGTCTTCAGATGCTTCGCTTACAAGGGTCCTAGGAATACCAACTGCAAATGAAGATTACGGGGAGGTAATGTTCGCAAATTTCAGCTCGATATAACCTCTGCGGTACAGCTCGGAAAATACCGTAATCAGAATCGCTTCATCGACGCCTACCTGCGATGCAATACTCTCAATGCTGCGATTGCCATCAGCAAATCCAAGAATCAGCTCCGAGTGTGAGTACAGGCTTAGCACTTGGGCATCTGGTTTCTGGACGACTTCTGGAATATCACTTGGAATAATCAGCAACTTCGTGTCAATTGCGCCCATTCTCTTCAGGTAGTGCAGCGCGCCAAGAACCATTCCCGGGCCTTTTCCGATCACTAGTTGCGAAAGCGGTGTCTGTCCATCGATACTCTTCCAGACTGTCTGCAGGAACTTGCTCATCAAGTCAGACTGAAACCAAAGCCAATCAGGCTCCTTTATCCGAGTTGGACAGGTTCTGTCAGACCAATTCTCAGGGGGAAGAGTTGCAAGAAGCTTAATCATGAAAGGATCATAGGAATACAGGTCTCTTGAGTCCTCAGTTTCCTCAGGCATTTCATCGAAGTAGATGTCTGGCAGGATTGAAAAGCGTGACCTCACCAATTCCGGATCTTCTCTATCGCCGGTTATCAGGGTGAAAATAAGGCTCTCGCGCTCCAAAATTGCGTATTTCAATTCGCCAGCCCGAAACAGGGATGTTTCAGTGCGGCCGCTGTCATCCAAATCGAACTGAGAGATTGCCGCAACGACATTGGGAGCTCGTCTTAGATACTCAGAATCCGATTCGTAGAAATAAGAAAAGTGTGGGGTCCCTGTCATCTTGTCTATAACAAAGAATGCTTGATGCCCAATGTCAGGACCTTCTTCCACGGAAGCAGGAAGGCCTTCTTCAGTGCCCAGATGATCAACCACCCATGTTTCTCGAGCCAGTTCTGGATGCATATCCATGAATCCAGCCATAGCCAAGGCGGAGAGCAGCAGGTCTGTAGGGCTACTGGAAACTGAATCGCAAAGATCGATGTCTAGAAGGAGTTCTAATCTGCGGGCGAACTCGAGCTCTTCATCTGATCCCGGAACAACTAGGATTGTTGCCTTGGAGTTAGCCTTAATCCTATCGATGACCTTGCCCAGATCGCGGGCTGAAGGCAATGGCCGAGCAATCACGAATACAAAGATATTCGCCTGTTTCAGATAATCAGGCCACTTCGCCTTGGGAACTTCTGCCGTTGTATGCTGCATGGCAACAACATCATACGGTCCAATTGAAACCGGTTTTGTATAGGGAGATGATTTGTCACTCAAGCGGTTTACGAGCATCACCACGGCTGAGCCCGACTTGTCTTCAGGAGTGGGCGAAGAAGCTGAGAAGAAGCAGATAGATAGACGCTTCTTCAGGCTACTGGCAACTATGTCATTGAACGATTGTCTTGCAGCTCTTCTCGATGTTTCTGACGCTAGCATTTTGAATGCTTCATCCAGCTCTTGCATGGCGGCGACATCATCAGCCGAGATTTCAGACGAACTGGTGAACCCTGCAATCAAGGTCACCTTGTCAACTTGAATGAGGCAAACACTCCAGCCATCCACTTCAAACAGTATACACTTGTCAAGGGTTTCTGCTTTCGCCAACTCGAAGAATTTCTGAATCACAGACTGAAGGATTTCCTCACTCGGGGCTTTCTTGGAGAAAGAGGTGGAAGCTAGCACCTTTGCACTACGAAGGTCATACAACGCTGCAGCTTCAATCATTCGATTCCTTCTCCGTTCTCAACAGCCTAGTAGAACTGCATCAACGAGTTATTAACTCATCAGGGATATCTATCCACAAATCAGTGGAACCTGCCACGCCTTCTGAGGAACTCATCCATCTTCAGCAGGCCCCTTAAGAGCCGCTGGTAGTCTGAACTAAGCCAGCAGTCTTCGTAATTGCACTCCTCGGACCCTCCGCCTGAAGGAATCATCGGCAAGTCTGAGATTGCCTCTGACACATTAATTGGGGGTGGATAAGCGGCCGATGTCAACCTTACGTCCTCTCGCCGACGACCTCTTGTGACGGGGGAGAATGAAGGAAGTGGAAAATTCAAACTCCGGCCAGTTCTGTTGGCGAGGACAACCAAGCGCCTACGTCTCTGAGGAACACCGTACTGTTCTGCGTTCAACTGAAAACACTGACAACTGTATCCAAATGATTCCAGAAACTCGATTGCATTGCTTAGCACCTTGCCCTTCTGCATGTACTGCATTCCAGGAACATTCTCGATTACGGCATAATCTGGCATGAACTCACTAACTATATCCAACATAGGAACAATCAAGCTGTTTCTCACGTCAGTGGGGTTTCGTTTTCCCGCCGTTGAGAAGCCTTGACACGGAGGGCCCCCTGTCACTATTCGAAGTGTCCGCCCTCCAAGCACACCCTCAATCGACTGCTTCAAAGATTCATACTGGACTTCGTCAGCGATGTCAGCTTGAACAACAGTAGCACCTGAATGATTGTGTATTAGAGTCTTGCACATGCTGATGTTGATATCTGATGCTAGGACTACGCGGTGACCAGCCTGTGAAAGGCCTTCTGATATACCTCCAGCCCCTGCAAATAGATCAACAACTAGACCCGCCTTAATCGTTTCTCCAATTGCTCTCGCCATTAATGGCGGCACAGCGTTGCCAATCTGCTTCCGTATTGAGGCTGCACTGCCGAAGAATCTGTACTCGTCCGGAAACGATTGAAGTCGTGCCGCCTCTCGATGGCTTATTAGGCGGTCTTGATCAGGGTGAATGAAGGTGCCATTTCCTGGGCGATTGTAGTAGGTGTTGATTGTATAGCTTGGATGGTCGCCTCTAAGACGCCCATAGTACGTAGTCCGTCCTCCAGATGCCCTGATTTGAGTGAGGCGGGAAGACTTACGTACAGTTTCAAGGGGTATGTCCTTCCAGTTCCCTCCAGGAGGGACTGAGCAAACCATCTCCATGTCAAGGTCACTCAGAGAGGAACAGACATGGTTGTACAGGAATCCAGATCCATTCAACCCTGATGCAAGCTCAACAGTCGATAGCAACATTCAGCTCAACTGACTGCGCTAATCACTTCATCTTTGAAAACCTTGATAATACAAGCTTGGGGCGTTGCATGACTAGGCTATCTCGCTCATTGCGGTCATTGTTTCACGAACTTCATCTTTGCCCGCACCCATTGAGGTCATAACAAAACTCGCTTCATTCAGTCCCAAGCCGTACAAGAGAAACACACGCGCCTCAACGCTGGAACTTGGAGCGCCTTCTTTCAACAACAGATTCTGTACATCATTGACTATCTCGCCAACGAGATCAGCAATGCGTTGATTCTGAGAATGAGGGTCTGCGATAGGCAAAGTTGCCAGCTCGCGGTTAGAAACATGGTTGTTCGCATTGCTCAGATCGAACCTCCAGTTGAGGAGATCCGAATTAAGGATGCCAAGCAAGTAGGAGAGCAGCCACTCATCTTCCGAGGGGTCTACTACAACATAATTGCATGAGTTTGCGAGTACCGTCTTGGGTGGGACCAAGGCAAATTTGAGACGTCGGCGTTGTGCACGATTTGAAACCTGTTGGCAGGCTATCCGCGAACTGAAGATGTGAGGCCTTCTTACAGACGAACCTAGCGAATTGACAAAGGATGATAATTTGACACTCTCAGATTTGCGTTTGATTGGTCGTAGTGTGTATCTTGAGATGTCAGCTCCTCTGACAAGGCGGTTACCCTTCTTGCCTGGGCTGATGTGTTCCTTGCTCAGCGTGAGGTCAAACTCACCCCTCCGATTCTGAAGCCAAGGGAGTGAGCCGAGGATCGGGTTCTCGTGAAGTGTTTTCAGTATTTGCCATCCTGTTTGATTCACTCTTGGTATCACCATGGATTCGCCCATGACCTGTTTGATATCGGCGACTCTGAGTTTCAATCGGGTCTTTGTTTGGGCATCGTGAACGTCGCTCAATCCGAAGCTTGCACTTAGACTCTTTGTCGTACCGCACGTTTCAACAGTCATCACACAAACGGATTGAGTAACACCGGGAAACAATCTTGCACGCTCGGTGTACTCATCTATGCGTAGTAAGCAGTGCTTGCTCAATAGATGCCGCCTGAGCAGCCCCGCAGAAATATCTCCAAGAAGCGTAGAGGGAACGACGAACCCGAGGCGGCCTCCACGACGGGCCAGTCGCAGGGCTTGCTCAATGAATAGACGATAGGTATTGATCGTGTACCGATTGCCTAGAACGTACTCTCCTGAGTTCCTGAAGTACGCTATGTCTTCTCGAAGGGCAACCTTGTAATCCTCAAACTCCTGCAAGTGAATAGTCCGATCGCCTGACTGAAGGCGCTCTCTTAAAAACTCGGCCAAATTCGGTTTTAACCTCTCGTAGGGCGGATTCATCGCAATGAAATCAAAGCCCCTAGCGCCCCGAGCAAGTATGTTGGGAAACTCTGATTGCCATTCAAAGGAACACTTAGAGGCGGAGTCCTCGAAGAAGCTCGTGTGGTTTGCAGACCCGCTCCACCCATTCATCATCACCAGTGAGTTGCCTTGCTTCAATGTTCGCCCCAAGATGGAGGAGTTCGCAGATGCAGGGTCTTGACCTAGAAGGAGTGCAATGGAAATGCCTGCAATCTCGAGCGCGGCTTTGTCAATATCTACTCCGAATAGATTCTCGCGCAGTACTCCCGGCAGATCAATAGAAGTCAGACCAACCTTCTTAGCAGCTGCTTCAATCGTTGAGCTTCTCCTTCTGAAGGCTTCAATTGCTGATATGAGAAATGCCCCAGGCCCGCAGGCGGGGTCAAGTACTTTCAATGAGAGGAATTGCTCAAATTCCTCCAAATCACCTCTTTGAATACCTGCAAGCCTTCGATCCAACTCAGCTCCAATAGTCATCTCGCAAATGTAATCTGACACGGAAAGAGGTGTGTAGAT
>DAOVDG010000025.1 GCA_030669595.1 Candidatus Thorarchaeota archaeon | reverse complement strand
TATAGTCAACTGTCAATTGTGATGGCAGCCACACCACCTCGGGGGAGCGCACTTGCATGTGTTTGTATGCTAAAAGCTTTGGCAATCAGCAAATGTCAGCTGAACAATTTATTAGGTTATCAAGGTGCTAAAAACGCAAGGTATTAGCTATGAGCGCTCCCGAGAAGAAATCTAAGAAGAAGGACAACTACTTGGAGATTGAGTTTCAGCTTGGAGACCTGAAGTTCGCGGCGAGAGGAAAGACTCTCAATGTGGAACGGAATTTCAGGATGCTCATCGACTTGGTTGAGGATGGCAAGCTCAACTTGAGCATGACAGAACAACTTGAGGAAACGATTGAGGAACTTGGCGAACCTTTGGAGAAGGAGGCGGAACTGGACCCTGCCCCCTCATGGGAATAGATGATCCAGAGGTTGGTTCCCTGAGTACTGTCCAACAAAAAGAAAGCCAAAAAGGAAATGCGCACACAAAGACAGTGCATCAGAGAATTCCTTAAGAGATGTATGTAGTTAATGATGGGTTGATTCTGATGAGCCACGGCGACGGAATGCGACACGACGATGACGATCCATACTATCTTGAGCCTCGCGAAGTGGTTTCACAATACAGTGTGGAATGGATTGCGCTCAGGCAATCGTATGGGGAAGTAAAGGCACAACTCAGTACCGTGCAGAGTCAACTCACTGAGCTAGATCTCAAGCTGCAAAAGGGAGAGATAGACGACGACGCTCATGTAGAACAGTATCGAGAGCTATGGCTCACTTCAACGCAGATTGTCCAGGTGAAGAGAGAGGTTGAAGGGCGTCTTTACGAAATCCAGCGAGATATCAGAGCCGCCAACCGAAAACTAAAGGAACTGGAAGCGGACAGATTTAGGCGCGAACGCATTGAGCAAGAAAAGAGCAACGCAATGATTGAATGGATGGGGCTCAAGCCAGGTTTCGATTTAATCGCGGAAAAGCGGAAGGAAATCGCCTTGGAGATGAACAAGATAGAATTGCAGAGAAGAAACAACGAAATCGCAGATGAAGATTATAGGCGCCTAAGGGTCGACCAAATACGCCAGCTTGCCCAACTGAGGACTGTGGAAACTGATGTTAAGGGCCGGCTCAACGAGCTTTTGGAGATAATCAGGAAGTAGTCACTACATAGGACTCAATCCATGAGCCGGGGAGGATTGAGTGATTCTTTCATATTCAAGACGAGCAGCATGAGAACAACGAAATGACCGTGTAGATGAGCCTATGGCAGTATTCCGACCTTGTCTGCATTAAAGTAAAAGCAGATGGACGCTAAACAAGACAGGCTATGTTTCATATGGAGAGGTGCCAGACCCAACAGGAACTAAGCTCATGCAATAGAAACCGACACTTGGAGATGTGTTGGCGGACTGCAGCAAATCATCACCATGTGTAAACGGAGAAGAAAAGCAAGAGGGGCTTTCCCTGAAGGAAAGCCCTCAAGACAACTAAGGATAGAGCCCACGCAGCTCCATTACGGAAGCAATCCTGCCGACTGCAAGTATATACGCTGCAGTCCTCATGTGCACAGTTTCCTTCTTGGCTATGTCATGGACCTCATGAAAAGCCTTGACCATCCTATACTCGAGCTTCTCATTGACTTCGTCTTCGGTCCAGTATTCGCGTCTGATGTTCTGCAGCCACTCGAAGTATGAAACCGTAACACCACCGGCATTGGCAAGGATGTCAGGGATAAGGAATATCCCATTCTTGAAGATGACTTTGTCAGCCTCCGGAGTGGTAGGGCCATTTGCACCCTCAGAAATGATTCTAGCCTTAACCTGATCAACGTTTTCAGACGTGATTTCGTTTTCCAAGGCGCACGGAAACAGGAAATCAACATCTAGACCGATGATATCCTTTCCGGCTATGTCTTTAGCTCCAGGGTATCCCTTGACACTCCCAGTTTTTGATTTGTGCTTACGCACTTTGCGTGCATCAAGTCCATTAGGATCATAGATTCCGCCCTTTGAGTCACTGCAGCCTACGACCTTTGCGCCAAGTTCCTCAATCAGCCAAGCTGCGTTGTACCCAACGTTTCCGTAGCCCGTAATCGCGACTGTTGCATCCTTCAACTTGACTCCGGTTATTCCCGCAGCTTCTCTTGCGCATATGACCACACCTCTCGACGTGGCTTCGTTTCGTCCGAGAGAACCTCCCAGAGCAATCGGCTTTCCTGTTACGACTCCTGGGGTAGCATGTCCAGCATTCATGCTATATGTATCCATGATCCAAGCCATCGTCTGGGGATTCGTGTTGACATCAGGGGCTGGAATGTCCTTGAAGGGCCCGATTAACCCACTTATCTCCCATGTGAATCTCCGTGTCATTCGTTCGAGTTCTGGTTGACTCATCTCTTTGGGATTGCAAATTATGCCGCCTTTTCCCCCCCCGTAAGGGATGTCGACAACTGCAGTCTTCATGGACATCCAAGTGGCAAGTGCTTTCACCTCGTCAAGGTCAACCTGGAAGTGATATCTAATGCCACCTTTGAATGGACCTCTTGCGTCGTTATGCTGGACTCTGTATCCTGTAAACACTCTCAGTTTGCCGTCATCCATTCTTACTGGAATGGACACCTCGAGTATCCGTTTCGGATGCTTGATAATCTCAATTAAGTCCGGATTTATATCCTTCATTTTCGCAACTATGTCAATCTGTTTCTTCGCAATCTCAAACGGGTTGAGTGTAGTATTTTGCTTGTCTTTTTCGCCAGACATATGCTCTTCCTCCATCTGGAGTGCTTCTATGAACGGGTTTGGCTGACTCGGAATTCTTTTTATGTCATTTGGTAGACATAATACTCTGGTCAGCAATGCACGTAAAGCTGCACATCTACGGGATAAAAGCTGCCTAAGCAGTTCTGAAAGCGGCACTTTCGTGCTTCATTAATGTACAAGATTGCTTGCGCTTCGACTACTACTTTGGTTGAAGAGCCTTCCTTAATTCTCTCCCGCGATGAATACCCATTCGATTCCGGATGTAGAGCAATGATACGATCTGCCAATCAAAGGAAATCGTCATCATTGGCGTGAGGTATGTAATACTTGCTTGCCCAAAACATCCGGGAAACCTAGTCCTGTATTCTTCATCCCATCTAAGATGATCTTCGATGCGATAATGGTTGCTGAATACAAGTGCGTTGTATTTGCCTTGGAGCGTCTTGAACAAAATGGGAATGTAGTCATCCATGAGGAACTCCGAAAGGATTTTCTCTCGATTCCTTTTTATCTCGATCAATGATAACACTAGGTTGCAGCCCGGAGGAACAAAGAGACTGGGAAAACTGCACACAGGTTTGCGGAGATAGCCCGCTTTGATCAAAGCGGATATTCGATTTTGAACCGTCTTCCGATGAAGACCAGTCTTCTCGCACAGCAGGGTTTGGTTAATCTTGAGTCCAACACCATTTGTCAAGCATTGTGCTACCTCCAGATCTGCCGAGTTGAGAGTACAGCCGCGAATGCTGATGTTCCCATGCTCTTCAAACTCCTTCAACACCAGAGCCATACCTGAGCTGGGATCGTACTTGACCATGAGATCGTTTGCGTAGTAAGAAGTCATTGACGCGAACCTTGTCAGGTGCTCGGGAATCTTGTATTCCGCCTTCATAGTATCTGGAAGAGACTCCCTCCATCGCAAGTAACTCGATATGTTCTGGTGGTAGATTAGGAGGATTGTATTGTGCTCCAAGTGTCTGGTTTTGAAGGCAGCCAGAATGTAAGGGTCTTGCTTAACCCATTGAATGAAGCGTTCATCATCAGGTACCTCAATATGAAGGATAACAAACAAGGGATACACTTTCGCCAAGCCTAGGAAAGGAACAGAAGGAGGTTTCAGAAGCCCACAATCGAGGACACGCTGCACTCTCCTTATCATCGTATGTCTATGTTTTTCCAGAGCTCTAGAAAGCTGACTGTAATTCACACTGACAGCATTCCCTGACACCAATTCTTCCAGAATCATCAGGTTGTTTTTGTCATCGAGCAAATCCGTCATATTTTGATAACCTCTGCGACAAGATTAATACTTTATATTGTTACTATTATCAAGAATGGCAGCAGTACACATGTTCAACAGCAATGAATAGTTTTCATTGCTGCGCCAATCAATGGCAAGATTGTACATTAGTAAGGGGAGAAATGTCATACTAATGGACATGACGTTCATGAAATATGTAATCTCCATTTAAATGTGTTTTTCCTCGTCTTCTTACACAGAGCCCAAAGTTATTAGTAGGGAGAACGAATGAAATGTCGAATCTGAAGAGCATAACGGAAGATTTCCAGACCCACCAGGTGTTGGCCTTCGAGAAACTGCTTGAAGATGTCAACGTCACATCTTTCAACGACAATTGGGGTCCTGAAAAGGTTGTCCAGGTCTATGACCCTGACCTAAGGATGGAGGGTATTCTCATAATAGACAATACGGCGCTAGGGCCTGGAAAGGGTGGTTTCCGGATAAGAGCTGATCTGACACCACAAGAAGTATTTAGACTCGCTAGGACAATGACTTGGAAATGTGCACTTGCGGATCTTCCTTTCGGAGGCGCAAAGGGGGGAATACGTGCAGATCCATATTTGATTGATAAACTGAAGCACGTCAAGTCTTTTGCTAGGGCGGTTTCGGCATACGTGCCAAATGATTGGGTTGCAGCACCTGACATGAACATCGGAGAGAGAGAGATAAGAGCTTTCGTAGAAATCATAGGTGATGGCAAGGCTGCAACTGGGAAGCCGGAAGATATGGGGGGGATACCGCATGAGCTTGGCACTACGGGGTTTGGAGTAGGAGTCAGCATAGAATCGACCCTGAAGTTCATGTCCCAGTTCATTCCGATTCAGGAAACCGTAGAAGATCTGAAAGTGGCCATTCAAGGATTTGGCAATGTGGGTTCCGAACTGGGCATGTATCTTGCGAACCGTGGAGCGAAGATTGTTGCAATAAGTGATTTCTGGGGTGCTGCTTACAACCCTGATGGCATCGAAATGAAGACGGCTGCAAAGCATGCCTACGCGACCCAAGAGAAACAATCCTGCATTCACTGCAAAAACGCAAGAAGGATTGGAAGAAACGAAATTCTAGAAGTTGATTGTGATGTCTTGGTGCCTGCTGCTGTTGGAGGAGTAATAACGGAAACAAATGCGGGGAAACTCAAGACAAAGATAGTGGTGGAAGCCGCAAACAATCCGACAACACGTGAGGGCGAAGAAACTCTATTCAGGAGAGGAATCCTAGTTATTCCGGATATGCTGGCGAACGCTGGAGGAGTCATTGGCTCCTACGCGGAATATCTTGGCAAAAGCCCGGATGCGGCCTTCACTCTGATAGATTCTAAAATCAGTGAGAATACAACAAAGGTCCTCGAAAGTTCTGTCACGGGCGATGTTGTGATACTTCCAAGAGATGCTGCTATGATGATTGCGAAGGAAAGGGTCCTGAAAGCGATGATTAGTCGCAAAGAGAGCCGTGAAGATCAGAAAGGAAAAGGGAGGTGATAGTATGGAAAATGGAATGGCTTCAATCTTGCGAGCTTTAAATATGGCAAGTGGCTGCTGCCCACTCGGCTACATAGTTATTCACACCAATATCGTGGAACCGCTCCCATTTCTTGAATCATTAGAGAAGGAGGGCTATGTCCGTCGCATTGACAATGACGGTTGGTCTCCCACTAGCTCGCCTAGATTCGAAATCACTGAAAAGGCACACCAAAAACTCGTGGAGATGGATTCCGCTGGACTCACAATCCCCCTGAAGGCAGTAGAAACAGCAATGACCTAGCAGTGAGAAACCGTTGGTGGCAACCTGAACATATATGGTTGCGTGGGAGGCTCCACCTTGAGGAGTATTGGAAACAAATGGTGGAGGCTCCCACAGAAAATTTTGAAGTCCAACCCGTGATTTTTAATGACATTACTGCAAACCTTGTGTGCCACGTCAAGATCATGTTGAAACAGGGCACTGGAAATAACTATTATAGCCGAATAACTCGGACTAGGAGAGTGTAATGCCAGCTTTCGAACAGGAGTGGATCTCCCCGATTCTTGAGGTTTATAAAAAACGGAAGATAAAGGATACGTACACAGTCATCCTCGGACTGAATGTCATAGGGCAGACGCTTTGCCGCCAGCTCTATGAGAGCGGTAGCTACGAAACCGTGTTGGTTTTCAACTCACCTAGCTTTTCAACATGGAACCGCCACCCCGTTGTTGGCAAACCCCCCGTTGTCCCGGTCCATGGGATGATATCAGATGAGCTGATGTTGGTTTTCGGAGATGTCCTAATACGCGAATATGAGTTTGTGACGGACTTGCTATTCTACATACAAGGCAACGTTCCGACCAGATTCATAATAGCAATGATGACACACGAAGGCCCCACTTGTGGACAAGTCTTGTCATCCAAGGGCGACAGGCTACTGAAAAGGATGTCAATTCCCCTGGGCCGTGCAGATTTCTATGATGGAGTCTGTGCGCCTTTGATTAGCCTGAGTGATGCTGCTGACATTGATTCTGTAGTACTATTCTTGGAGTCGTTTCCAGACAGCGGGGTCATAATTCAGGTTGACGAGTTGACGGTGAATCAGGAAGAAGTAGACTTAGCTCTATCCTTGCTTGAGAAGGGGCTGAACCTTCATCTTACTGAATAGACCCATCGGTTGAGTCATCCTTTCCAGTTCTGCCATAGCCTAATCGATCTCTTTCGCGTGAAGAAGCCGTGGAACTTGGCGCCCTCTCACTTGAGATGGCTCTATCACACTCCGGACACAAGAGAGCATGGGTTTCTCTCACTTCAACTATCTTGCCACAGGAGATGCAGGTCCATAGCCCGGACTGAAACATCCTCGTCTTTCGAAAGACAGCTCTTGCCATTCCCCGGAGTTCAACGGGACAGTCCGCGGCAACGCCCCTCATCCCTCCTGCCGACCACTTACAGACAATGGAAACGAGCGTTGTCGTTAGCTCAATCATTCTTGTTGCCAAATCCTCAATCTCGTGTGAGGTCTCCGACTTGATGTCACGACTGGTATCAGGCACATCTGCGAGAATCTCTAGGAATGCAAAGAATGCTGGAACAGGGAAACGGTCTTTTTCTGATGACTCCACCATCTGTGCTAACACTGCGGAAATCATGAGCGTCTGGGTGTAGTCTTCTCGGAGAATCTTGTCAATAGCCTTCACGATGGCCCGGGAATCCAGCGAGTACTTGGAGGGATCGAGAGCATTCTCCTCCGCGATATTCTCTATAGCTTGCTTCAGGCCATCCCCTGTTGCCATCGCTTGATTGATTTTCTTCGCCACATCACGATACGACACTCCTGCGTCATCTGCGAGCTTCTGTAAGACATCGCGGGCAGTCAAACTCAATGGGTTCACGTACCTGTGGGGGCACGGTACAGTTGCACGACAATCATTTTAGGTTGTCGCAGATAGTATTGAGAATGGACTTGGATTTCAGAGGAAGAACATTCATGATGCTATCGGACGTAGACATCGAGAAAGCGATTGAGAAAGGAGCAATCTGTATTGAACCATTTGATCTCAATGCATTGGGGCCTTGTAGCGTTGATTTGAAGCTTGATTCCGTTTTCAGGTTATACAATCCGGGGGCCCCAGTGGACATAGCGGCCGGACACAATCTGGGAAAGGATACCAGACTCATTGATACAAAAGGGGAACCATTCATGATACTGCCGGGGCAGTTCGTCCTCGGCCAAACCGTCGAGCATCTTTCGATTTCGCACGAATATGCCGCTCTTCTGGAGGGCCGCTCAAGTATAGCAAGGTTGGGCATAATCGTCCATGCTGCGGGGCTAGTCAATCCAGGGACAGGGACCGAGAAGCCTGGAAGGCTCACTCTGGAAATATTTTGTGAGAACCTGAGTCCCGTGATGCTTCATCCAGGAATGCGGATTGTCCAGATTATGTTCTTACCTCTGAGTAGCCCTGCCAGAGTCGGATACGATAATAGACGGGGGAGTCGCTATGTTGGTCAAGATGAACCCGAGATTCAGTAGTTGGGCAGAAGTCTCATATAGGCGCAATCTCCGCAGACAGCCCGGTGGTCAGCCGTGAAAGACTACGACGTGATATTAGCAAGTGGTGCAGAGCATCTCCGCGAGAGATTCAGAGAACTAGGATTCAGGGTCTTCTCTTCTGACTGGAACTATGATGGGCGCAGGCTTTTCCCTAACACTGACCTATACGCACGAATCGCTGAAGTTCACAAACTGTCGAACCGTAAGGTTATCGTTTTTCAGAGTTGCACAGGAGCGGGTCCTGCAGAACAGGAGCCACGGACTACGTCGGACCGTCTTGTTGAGCTTTTTCTATTGCTAGATATACTTCGGGCACCAGTTGACGTTGAGAAAACAAGTCACAAGAAATACAAGACCACTTCAGTCCCACCGCCGTCCAACGTGGAGGTTGTGTTAACGTACCAGCCCTTCGCCTTGCAAGACAAGGCTTTCCTGACTGGTGAGGCATCGTCAAGCAGATGGGCAATAGAGGAGATTTCCAAGGCGTGCAACAAGGTGTGGGTAGTGAACCCACATGCTCCACATAGCCTAGACTGGATGCACAAACTGAAAGAGAGGGGTATGCTCGAGGTCATAGATATCATTCCCGGCCTCACTGAATTCGCTGCGGTCCAGTTTGGCTTTGATGATTACGTTGTCGTTACACCTGACGAAGGGGGCCAAGAACGGTTCAATGTCGCAGGTTTCGCCAAGAGTAGAAAGAACTCCTTCACAGTGGAGCTCTCTGGCGATATCGATGTGGCTGGTCAGAACGTAATCATAGTCGACGATCTCACAAAGACCGGAAGCACGCTAATCAAAGCGCGCGCGCGATTGAAGAAGATGAAAGCCAAGAATATTGGGCTTGCCGTTGCACATACTCTGCCAATCATAAAACAAGGCGAAGCACTTCTGGAGAAACTCATCTCCAAGAGCAAAGGGAAGATTGTCGCCACAAACACCATTCACACGCGTTGCTTCTGTCAGAACAACCCGGCGCTCACGTACAACATCGTTGATTCGCTTGTGAAGACAATCTAGACTGTGGTTTCAGATTTGTCAGGCTCAGTACCAAGAGAAAAGACATAATTGGTCAGGAGAATGAATACACAACATCGTGTAGGTGTTCAGTATGGTTCGACAGATTGCATTGGACTTCGTTTATGGAAAACAGGACTCAAGACCCAAAACCGAGGGGGTTGGCGTGGCATTGGCTCTTGCCTTGGCAGAATCAAGTAGAGGAACACGGAGGAGGATTGCCAGTCTAAGTCAAACATCCATACCATATTGGATCGTTCAGGTTTCCGGAAGTAGTTCAATTCTACTTGCTGCAGCTGGAGAGTCTTCGCAGTCGATTACCTTCACAGAGAGTCCAGCATCAGGAGAGATTCGTCGAGTACTTAGCACTGAGATTACTGAAGCGAAGCAGATACCTGAAGCAGTAACTAATCTGCTAACCCTTCTTGACAGAACCGAGCTTGTCACTCATCGAATAAGGAACCTGGAAAAACCGGGTTCGTTCACTGCGCAAGGCAAGATGGTCGTGGAGATAGACCCGTCAGCTCAGCCTAATCGATTGGAGATACGAGTTGATTCTCAAGCAGCTCTGAACATCAGCGAGGAATTCCAGGGTCTCGCGAGCGAAGCATCATCTCGTCTAAACAGCATGGAAACCCTTCGGAAGCTTGTAGATGAAAAGATGAGAAGCCAACTCAACATCATGGAACACGTAATGGTAGCTGAAAAGGGGAAATGGGAACAGCGTGCAAGGTCGATGAAGGAAATCGCGGAGATAGAGATGGATGAACTGAAGAAGAAGAGGGTAGATCAGATCTATAAATTCGAAGAGAAACACAAGATGGATCTTCGCGCCATGACAGCAGACTTTGCTAGAGCTATGGCAGATATTGAGCAATTCTTTGATGGCATGATTCAGAGAGTAAGGGAAACAAGGACCAAGATTGGAAGAATGGGAGATAACGTGGAAGGAGGCATAGGCGAGCAACGCTCACTCGTAGAATACCTAACAGATACCATTCCACAGTATACGGAGATTCTGGAGAGGATGAATGAGAAGTCCGAACAGGTCCTAAAGACGATGGCGGAATTCGAGAAGGCACTTGATGAGAAAAGCGGAGAAACCTCTCAGGATATAGACACGCAGATTAGTCAGCGCAAACACAGACTTGTCGATTTCGCAATGGAACAGCAGCAGAGGCAGAACGAGCTTGAAGAGTTGGATGAGAGTGTAAGGGCGGCAGTTCAGAGCATTGAGATGGCAATTGATGAGAGAATTGTCAAATTGAAAAACGAATTGGATGATTTGATGGCCCTAACACTTGGTAACGACTCCATTAAGGGGCTCGCGCCTTTGACACGGTTGGATGTTGTTACCTATGTTGCATTCTATGATGATGGGATCTTTGAAATCTTCACGCCGTGCTTCTTGCCGGAGAAGCGCATAACGACCCGAGTGGGTCACATTCCAATCGATACGTCATTTGATGGTCATGTCAAGAGGGCAATAGCGAACTGGGAGAACGTGGACTCATCTTTTGCTGACAGCTTCAAAAGAGCCTGCACGCGGGGCAATATCCTACTGAAAGATGACGCAGAAGCCCTACTACTGGATGGCCTGAACGAACTTCAAAGAAAACACTTGCTTCAAGAAGGTACCAAAGAGAAAATGAAAAGCCTCTGGCAGAAATATGCCGCTAGGTGTCCCGAATGCGGAGCGAAGATAGAATCAGAGGCTAAATTCTGTCAGAGCTGCGGAGCGGTGCTTGAATAGCGCCTACTCTAGGTATTCATCAGCCTTTGAGGTTGCAATCCATGCCTTGGTTGTAAACCTCTCGACCAGCCCATCTTTCTCCAAGGCGTTCAGTGATTGAACTACACTGTTATTGTCGCACTCAACATGACGACCCTTCAGTATTCCAGTTATTGCAGAAGGCCGGTGGCTGTCAGCCCTAATAAGGGCCAAGATCTGACGGTCAAGATCGGTAATTTCCTTGCTCATCGTCATCAACAAGACCGCCGTCGGTTGCGTTCTTTTAAGCATATCTCTAGAACAGCAGTCTTGCGTGTTTCATCGCGACCGACATAATCCTTTTTACGCGGACTCATCCGCGTGGCGCAGGTTGACGATAGATGTCAGATGAACGAGAGTACCACATCGGAATAGCCCCTGGGGAGGTGCCTCGTCTTGTGCTCCTGCCTGGAGACCCCGACAGGGCGCGACTGATTGCTGAGCAGTTTTTTGATAACCCTGAAGAAATCGCAAAGAAGAGGGAGTACTGGAGCTTCAAAGGAGAGTATAAGGGAGTTCCAGTAGCAGTCTGTTCAACAGGAATAGGTTGCCCATCTGCAGCTATTGCTATTGAGGAATTGATCAAAGTCGGGTGTACCACCTTCGTCAGAGTGGGAACAGCTGGCGCAATTGATTCCACTTTGGAATCTGGAACTGTTGTCATATTCACTGGAGCTGTGAGAGACGATGGCACATCAAAGCAATATATGCCGGTGGAGTACCCGGCCTTGGCAGACCCGGCACTGGTCATCGCACTTGAGAAGGCCGCTCGGGATAAAGGTGCCAAGTATCGAGTTGGGGTTGGCCACAGCAAGGATGCATTCTACAGTGAGCACCCGGAACTAGTAGCAGACCCAGCTCAAATGAAAGCCCGATGGGACACTCTAAGAAGAATAAAGGTACTAGCAACCGAGATGGAAGCGGCAGCGTTGTTTGTAATAGGACAGATGAGGGGAGTAAGCGTAGGGGCTGCTTGTGTCGTTATAGGGGAACCCGTAGAGAACGAAGCAAAGATAGTTGGTAAGCCGCCCTTGGATGACCTCGTGACAATTGCGTTGAATGCCATCACTTCTTCCAGTCGCAAATGAATTCTTGGAATGAGATATTGGTAAGCACCGATATCAAATACCGCCAAACCAGACTTTCTTCTGGACCAGCATGTGAAGGTCTTCAGCGCTTTTCTTGTCAATCCCAGTGGCTGCAACCAGCTGGTCAGGACTTGTAGCTACAAGATCTGTGACTGTGGCGATGCCTGCATTTAGTATCGCACTGATAGTTGTATCTGGGGTTCCAAGCTCGGTGAGTAATGACCTTAGCTCCTCCTCACTGGCCGCGCTGGCAATTGGAGGCGCAACACCGGGCATCTCAGTTTCAATGGGTTCAGCACCAGGAGGTGGTCCTGCTTCTTTTGCAGCTGGTAGACTAACATCGTCTTTCAGTGCTTTCAACGCTCCGGGCTCACTAAGTCCCGTATGCTTGGCCAAGAAGGAAGGCCGCAGAATGATTATGCCAATGAGAATCATTAGACCCAATAGTGGAATGAGCAGGATGGGAGTGATATGACCACCAACAAGGCTACCATCGGCCCCAAACCAGATTAGCCCGCTTTCGATGCCTACTGTGAAAAGCTCGACAATCGAGCTGCCAGCCACTTCGGTTGCGAATAGGAGCCACATAGGTGTAAACAGGGCTAGGCCTCCAACTTCAAATAGCAGGAATTCCCTGAACATATCGCGTTTCCCGAAGTAAACGATGATGGCGGGAACGATTATGATTAGAATGGAAACAACCATCCAAACCTGAAATATGCCCCAAAGCGCATCAAGCTCCGCTTGATCTGTGACGCCATTTCCTGCGAGCTTGATGGCAGCACTTCCCAAGAAGATTATTCCAGTAATAATAGCTCCGTAGAGAATTCCTAGGGCGTATCTCAATGTGCATCTCCACCTCTGGCATCAATAGCCGAGATTGCATTCGTTTGAATTGCTAATAGGTGTTATTGGGACTCCTAGAATGCACAGTTGACTGCGCCCGTCAGCCTTATGAGGACCTAAAGTGTTGAAACCAAAGTGAATCGAATTGCGTCCGTTCTTCGTCCTAGGGACACGACCTGAGATAGTGAAATTAGCCCCAATCATCAAGGAATGCGAGAATAGGAATATCAAGTGTTTCCTGTTGCACACCGGCCAACACTATTCCAAATTCATGAGCGACTTATTCCTCAAGGATTTGGGCCTTCGAGAACCTGACAGGAACCTCAACATAGGCTCGGGTACACACGGAGAGCAGACTGCAAAGGCACTGGTTGGAATCGAGAAAGAACTTGTTAAGGAAAAGCCCGATGTTGTTTTGGTTCAGGGCGATACAAATGCAGTGTTGTCAGCAGCACTCGCATCTGTGAAAATGGGCGTCCCTGTAGCTCATGTTGAAGCTGGATTGAGAAGCTATGACACACGAATGCCCGAGGAGCACAATCGCCGTCTCACTGATCACGTTTCGAGCTACCTGTTCGCACCTACTCAGAACTCAGCTGAGAATCTTCGCAAGGAAGATGTGTGGGGCAAGATTTTCGTCACCGGTAACACCGTAATTGACACTCTGGAAGAACGTCTACCAGCTGCTCGAAAAAGGGGACTCATAATCGAAAATGTAGAGCCAAACGCGTTCATCCTTCTTACGCTCCACAGAGCAGAAAATGTGGATAACAAGAAAACACTCTCCGGATTGGTTGACGGATTGCTGCAGCTGGAAACAGACATTGTCTTCCCAGCGCATCCTCGAACAGTTACTAGGCTGGAGAAGTTTGGTCTGATGGAAAAATTGCAATCCAGAGGAACCGTGCATATTATCGAACCAACAGGCTACCTTGATTTTCTGGCGTTGTTGGATTCCTGCTCTTACGTCCTCACCGACTCAGGAGGAATTCAGGAAGAAGTTACTGCGCCGACGATTAACAAGAGAGTCTTCGTCCTCAGAACCTCAACTGAAAGACCAGAAGCTGTCGAGTCAGGGCATGCATCGCTCGTGGGAGTAGACCCCAGTGAGTTCCCCAAGATGATACAGATTGCAGTAAGAGCCGGGCTGAATGGCAAGAGGTCCTGCCCGTACGGCGATGGTACAGCGTCACAGGAAATCATGAACATTCTGCTTGATCAGTTAGGATAGAGTCAAGCTCCACAAGTGCATTCTCGTCCATTTCAAGGCTGAATCGTGATTTTCCTTTATAAGGAAGGCGTCAAAACAGTGTCAACAGGGGTCTAAACGCGCTTTCTAGCGCTATTCTAAGAGAAGTCTTATAAGCAACCGAGGAGGGTTCTAGGTGACTCCTACGGGAGAGGAGATATCAAAACAATGCCATACGTAGTTAAGAAAGCCGTTCAGGACTATGCACGCAGCAAGAACATGAAAGTTTCAGCAGACTTCTATGCAGCCATGGACAAAGAAATCGATGCACTGCTAACCGCGGCGGCAAAGAGATGCGGCGACAACAAACGCAAGACCCTGAAGGCTTACGACCTGTAGATCTTATGCATGTCTTAGAAGAAGGAGCTGGAAGTGAGCAAGGTCTTGCTTCTAAGTCCCTTCCTCTTTTTTCTCACCGTCACTCTTATTTGAACTACCTTTTCTCCATCCTGCAGTTGTATGAATGGAGAATAGGCTGTTGAAAAGAATCGTTCTTACCAACGATGATGGACCCTATGGTTCAGGGCTACTGCGGCTGGCTGACACATTGGCCAAAGATATGGAGCTTATTGTTGTAGTACCAGATAGTCAGCGAAGTGCCACAGGAAAAGCGCTAACGTTCAACAGACCGATTCGTGTCTTTGAACATGGTGAGAAGAATGGCTATCGACTTGTAACTCATGACGGAACTCCCGCAGACTCAATCCCCCTTGCACAGGAATTTGTGAAGAACATAGACATGTTTGTTTCCGGTATTAACTCAGGAGCAAACATCGGGTATCAAAGCATGTTGACTAGTGGCACCGTCGGTGCCGCCTTCGAGGCGGCGATGCAGGGTTACCCCGCTCTGGCGGCATCTCGAGTCGTAAACCCGCAGGAGTGGTTCAACCCGAGAAACTCCAGACACGAATACGCTAAGGAGTGTGAAATAACTCGTGATATCGTCAAACGGGTGTTGAAGAAAGGACTGCCTGAAGGTATCGACGCATTGAATTTGAATTTCCCCTGTGAGATTGACGCCGATACCTCAATCATTTACACCAAGCCTACAATCGTTCGTATGAGCAACGATGTCGAGCGCAGAGTGGATCCCAATGGAAGCCCGTACTACTGGCTTCGTGGCGTTGAGAAAGAAACCGCAGAGGGCACAGACGCACATGAGGTCATCATCAATGGCAACATCTCACTCTCACCCATTTTGATTGAGGGGGCAAGAAACGAAGATGTCGAAAAGCTTAGAAGATTCATGGCGGATTGACTTTCTTCAGGGCGCCCCACAGAGCATCTGTGGACGGGCGAGCCAACTGCATTGCTGCCCCCTTGGAGTAGATTAGATGTTTCTCTTCATCTTCGAGGATGCGACCCAGAACTGTTGCTTGGACATTCTCCGATTCTATTGCCGCTATGACATCATCCGTATGGCCGGAATCGCAAGTCATGAGCATGCATCCACTGCTGATGAGCTCTAGCACGTTCACGTCAATTGCATCGCACAGCAATCTCGTCGTGGGATGAATGGGCACCCGATCCAGCTCCACTTCGAAGCCCACTCCGCTCGCATCACACAGCTCATGCAAACCGCCGGCGAGACCCCCTTCTGTTGGATCATGCATCGCAGTCAGATAGCCGGTTTTGAATGCACTTAGTCCCTCAGATACCACACTGATTTGACTCCTTAGCGCTAATGCCTCATCGAGAACCGTTACATCCAGCTCTTTGGAAAGTACTTCTCGACCCTCAGCCGCCAATATGGCAGTCCCCTCAATTCCTACTGTCTTTGTCATCACAATTGCATTTCCGGGTTGTGCGCCTGATGAGGTTACATAATCCCCCTCACTAGTTTCCCCCAGCATAAAGCCTGCCACTATGGGCTTCTCAATACCGCCCGTGATCTCTGTGTGCCCTCCAGCCACGGTTATGCCAAGCGTCTTTGCGGCGCTATCTATCTGACTCATTATGCGACCCACTTCTTCTGCAGTGCTGCCCACAGGAAGCATGATTGATGTTAGAAACCATCTGGGGGCGACGCCGAACGTCGCCACATCGTTTGCGTTGACGTGCACTGCAAGCCAACCGATGTCCTCAATTGATCCTGTAATCGGGTCTGTGGAAGCAACGATTACTCGGTTCCCAATCCTAATCAAAGAGGCATCTTGCCCTATTCCAGGGCCAAGAAGCAAATCTGGGTCACTTCTGCCTAGATGTGTGAAGACCAAGCGTTCGAGAACATCTGGTGGGACCTTGCCAGAGAGCATATTGTTTGACTCCTTTACATCAAGAGGTGCGCACTGGTACTGTGCACAGGTGTATGAAAAGTGGAATCATAGAGTACCCATACTGGGCTCTCCTCACTCACTATGACACAAGGCAATTCTCGCACCAATGCGCAACTTAAGCAACAAACAGCTGTTAATAATATAATCGAGAGCACTGCCGCGCTCAATGTGACAGGTACGCCTCTGCGTCTACCAGATCTGAGGCTCTAGGCCGCACTTTCTCGTGGCTCCCCTTGAGAAGCTCACCAAGCACCGAGTCAGTCCGCATTAGCTCCCTTGACAGGTATGCATGTCCGCCTCCCGCGCGAGCAATCAAGTAAGCACCGAACGTCTTTCGAAACTCCGGTACAGCCAACAATGTTTCCATTGGATCGTCATGACCCTCCTTTCGCATTCTGAGCATTGTGGCCAGCTCTAGCGCGTCATGGTATGGACGCTTAAGTATCCGAACCCACTGAACCTGTTCGGGATCGACATTGACTGCAGCCAACCGCACATTAGCCTTGCGAAGCATCCGTGAAGCCTTCACCAAATCCCGGACTGGAGTATACATGGCTTGGCCGGGTCTCACAGATTGAGCAAGAGGGACATTGGGTGCAAAGTCGGATATGACAATCACAAGAGGTTCGATGTTCCTCCTACGCATCCTTTCTCTCTTGATGGTTTCGAGGGATTTCATTATCCCTTCAGCCAGAGGTGTAAGGCCTGATACTCTCAACCGGGTGAAACCGCGATAGAGCTTGTTCCAGTTCGATGTGGGGATCTGAACTTCGACGGCGCCACTATCTTTGAATGCAATAATACCTGCGCGATCTCTGGACCCTCGAGTTTCACGCTCTATGCGCTCTAGAAGACCTCGTACTTGACTCATAGTCCCCTTCATGGACATACTTACGTCAATGACAAGGATGACCGTCAATGGTACCCTTGCTGTGAAAACCTTCTCCCTGATGTCGCTCTTAGAGATTACTAGCTTCTGACCAGGCGCTATTCTACCTGTTCTCGCCACAGCTGCAACTACAGTAGAGGACAAGTGAATGCTACTTGCTTTCTTCGGCGGTATTCGAAACCTCAAGGAGCGACCGTGTTGTGAGCTTTCAGATGCTTTTAGAGACCCCGCAGACCTAGAGCTGACCCTCTTGTTAATCCACCCACCAGAGGAGACCTTTGACCGTTTCATAACCTTGGAACGAAGCTCGCTGCCGTCAAAGATAGCCTCACCACTGGCGAGGTCAGGAATCTTCACAAAGAACCCCGCATCAATACCGATTGGAGATTCTCTGATTTCAGACTTGAAACCAATGACCTTCCTGGGAGGCTTGAAGCTATAGGGTCGTGTAGCGAGACCCCATTCATCACCCGGTTCAGGAACCCCGTCCCCCGATTCTACAGTATCAATCCCTGCCGCTGGTCCACTCCTCCGTCGCATCATGGTTCGTAGCCAAAGGCGGATTGTGTAGTAACTGAGGGGAACGAACACAATGGTGTTTAAAATGAAAAGCGGAATCGTTGGGAATGCGCCCAACGGATGGCCCACTAGAAATGAAATCGGGCTGAAGTATATCCAAGCGAAATACAAAAACACAGTCACCATCATAATAGCACAGATCGTGCCCTTGATGGGGTCACCCCGAGGACGCCTTATTTTCCTCGGCGTTTTTTTTTTGCCGTTTCCAGATCCTTTAGTCGCGAAGCTGGATTGTCTGCCGAAACTGCTTCCACTAGAACGACGGCCGGTTTCTTCCTTAGATGGTGGCACCTCGGTGGGGGATTTGCGCTTATCAGATTTCTGCGTAATACTGACCGCTTTTGTGATAGCTTGATCAATATCCGTGGACGAAGGCGGATCCAACAAACCACCTCTTCGAGTTCTGTGGCTCAAGGTGAGCTGGGACGCTATCTTCATATCATCCAGAGCAACTTCCTTACGCCCTTCAAGGGCGGCGCGAGTGATTGCTGTCTTGCTAATTATGATGTCTGGCCTGACTCCATCAACTTCAAGAGCATCACAGGCCATAGCGATAGCCCTGAGACCATGCTCCGGCAAGACTACTTCTTTCAGTATCCCCTTTGCTTGGACAATCCGTTCGCGAAGATTCGCCTGCTCCTCGGACCATTCATCCAGGAATCGTTCGGGATCGGTTTCAAAAGAGAGATTCCTGCGCACCAAGTCCATCCGTTGCTCGATTGTGAAATTACTGCCCACTGCAACGTGCAGAGGGAATCTGTCGAGCAGCTGGGGACGCAGTTCCCCCTCTTCGGGATTCATGGTGCCTATAAGCACAAAGGCTGCTGGGTGTGAGATGGATATTCCCTCGCGCTCGACTACGTTGACTTCAGTTGCAGCAGCATCAAGGAGGTCATCAACCAGATGATCGGGCAGTAGGTTAATCTCATCAACATAGAGAACATTCTGATGGGCCTCAGCGAGAATCCCGGGCCTGAGTGCTTGAATGCCCTCCTGTAGAACTTTTTCGATATCAAGGGCACCAATCAGTCGATCTTCCGTCGTGGAGAGCGGCAGGTTCACGACTCGCATCTTCCGTTTGTGGGACTTCAATTCCTTGCCAGACTCCATGCGTGTTAGGCACTCAGCACATAGGAACTCCTTTCTTGACGGATTGCATCCAAAACGACAATCATCAACTACGTCCACTTTAGGCAATAGGTCTGCCAGGGCTCTCACAACAGTGGTCTTCCCAGTACCTTTGGGTCCCGAGATGAGAACACCTCCTATTCGTGGGTTGACTCCATTCAGAACTAGAGCTAGCTTGAGACGTTCCAGGCCGACGATAGATGTGAATGGCAGAACAGATCTCTTTAGCGCGCTCACGGATTTTCCAGTCCAATTTGATGTTGCTCATTGGAAAGTTAAAGACACAAATAAGGCTGCGCGTTAACGTAGGTCTGGGTCTATTGATTGATATCACACATCTCACACCTTGAGTGCCCCCGGTGCAGCAGGAAGTATAATGCTGAAAGGACAGCGTCCTATTGCATCTGTGGTTCATCTCTCTTTGCAATCTATGACACGATAGGTGTGAGTGAGGCTGTAGGACGAGGCGAGTTCCCGTCAAGAGTGAACTCCATGTGGAGATACTCTCAACTCCTCCCTGTGAAATCGCCGTCCTTTATCGTAAGCCTAGGGGAAGGCTGGACACCCCTGAGCCTGTCACGACGACTTGGCCGTCATCTGGGTCTTAAGATATTGAGGATTAAGGATGAAGCCCAAAACCCTACTCTGAGCTTCAAAGACAGGGGTCTCTGCGCGGCAATATCAAAGCATCTCGAACTCGGTAGCAATGCATTCGCTCTTCCCTCTGCCGGTAATGCAGGAATATCCGCAAGCGCGTATTGTGCGGCTGCAGGAGTGCCAGCCCATGTCTTCATGCCAACAGAAACCCCAAAGGCGTTCTTCCAGGTTTGCGAAACATTCGGAGCGGAAGTCGTCAAGGTCGACGGCACTCTCTCGGACAGCGCGACTGAGATGAGCAAAAGAAACGGTGACTGGATGGATCTTTCTACAACAAAGGAACCCTATCGGGTTGAGGGAAAGAAGACATTGGGCTTCGAAATCGCTGAACAACTGGGATGGAAAGTGCCTGACGCAATTATTTGTCCGACAGGAGGAGGAACCGCCCTGATTGGCATTTGGAAGGCGTTCGATGAACTGGAAGCCATTGGATTGGTCGGAAACGAAAGACCACGCATGTATGCAGCACAGAGCGGTGCATGCGCGCCAGTAGTGCGGGCTGTTGAAAAAAACGCAGAAGAGATTGAACCATGGTCCAATGGGAACACAATTGCTTATGGGCTTAGGGTTCCAAGCCCTTTTGCGGGGCATCTAATACTCAATGCAATTAGGCGCTCTGGAGGCAGTGCAGTCGCTGTTGCCGAACAGGAGATTGAGCCAAGCCGCAGAATGGCGGCACTGATGGAAGGTCTAGAGATATGCCCAGAGGCGGCTGTTGGATTAGCAGGCCTCCGAAATCTGATTGAATCGGGGGAAATCGACTACTCCGAGGATGTCGTGCTTCTGAATACTGGATCCGGTTCTCGATATCCCTTCACGAAAACCAATCTAAACCACTAGACAATATGCTCAAGTATATGCCTTAGATCATTACCCTCAATTGTGATCATTGCGGCCTCAGCTACTTCCTCGTTCTCAGGCCGGAAGGCTATGGATAATCCAACATGAGAGAAGACTGTCATATCGTTCTTCCCGTCGCCAACGTATGCGGTTTCGCTAAGTGGAACTCCAAAATGGTCGAGGATCTCTCTAATCTCATGAATCTTCTCACCCCATCCCACTCTGACCTCGACACCCCCGGTCAATATCCCTTCTGAACTAAGCAGCCTATTTGTTAGAACATACTCTATACCCACTCGTCGACCGATATCATCAGCTAGAATATCAAGTCCACCAGAGAGGATTGCTACCCGAATCCCCTGCTCTTTCAGCTGTGCGATGGTTTCTTGGGCACCAGGGACTACTCTTGTTTCTGCGACTACCCTCATCACTTCTTCAACAGGCTGCCCCTTCCAGAGACCTGCATCAAGATCTGCCCACTGATTGTAGGTAATCTCGCCTGCAAAGAACTGATCGAAATACGTTTTCCCTAACTTCTCTGTCCGGAAATGCTGGTGGAGCCGCCACCAGATGCTGGGGTGACACGTCAGAGTGCCATCAGCGTCAAAAACAACTAATCGAATGGGCAAAACCATAACACCTTTCGAACCCATAGGAGGGGTTCTATTTTCTTATCTCTCTGCCTCACGCTCCCGTTCCTCACGGGCTTCCCGTTCTAGGTCAGCCAGAAGATCGTCAATCCGCTTCTCTTCAGACTTGCCTCTCTCACTGGAGACCGCTTCTCCCTCTGTCCGAAGTGGTGGCAGAACACCCTCTTTCTCCAGCAATATCTCCGCCTCCATGGAATCGAGCTGGCGGTCAACTCTCTCTTCTGCTTCTACTGAAGACCCAGTTGTGGAAAGGTCCTCCGACAACAGCTCCCCGGCAATGGATATGTGTTCGAAAGATTCTGATAGCTTATCAAGCTGCGTCTGAATCTCGATTGGAGTCAGAAGAGTCCGTGCCTCCATCAATGCTTCGTTTGCAATGCCGAATGCTCGCAGAACCTCTGCCTGGTCTCTTGCCTCTTCGATATTCAAGAGAGCAGTTTCCAGGGTGAGAAATTGCTGCTGATAGCGCCCCTTGCGATTCTCAAGGTCGACAACTATGCTCAGGTGTGATCTTGCAGATGTACGATCGCCCTTTGCCATAGCTTCCTTCGCAGACTTTTGTTCCTCCGTCATTCTTGTTTCGAGACGCCGAACTCTAAGTGTCAGAGCATTCATTGTGCCCTTCATCTCAAGCATTCCGCGCTCGGCATCAACTTTCTTTTTGCCGCTCAGAAAACCCATAGTATACACCGATGTTGGCCTTTCAGTGTGACTTGTCCTATAACGCCATTTAACCATTACGGGCGGATAGTATTATAGATAGTCATTCCTTCGAAGACACGTGAAGATACTATGACGCTCGTGCAGGTTCTGAGTAGGGCAGTAGAAGCTGCAAAGAAGAATGTTCTGGACAATCTAGACTTGGCAGCGGAACAGACTGGGACTCTCAATCCATTCGGTGATAGAACTCTGCTACTTGACCAGCGAGCAGAAGATATCATTGTGAGAGTGCTGCGGGAGTCCGGGATGCAGTTTGATGTCATGACTGAGGAGCGGGGTGTAATCAAAGCTGAGGGGAACCCAGAATTCCTGGCAATAGTGGATCCAATCGATGGTTCAGCCAATCTAGAGAGAGAAATCCCCCTTTGTTCCATCGGGATCTCAGCTATTCCATTCTCAGACATCATGACGACCGATGATGTAACTCTAAGCATCATCGACTCCATCTTCACAGACGAAACC
>DAOVDG010000154.1 GCA_030669595.1 Candidatus Thorarchaeota archaeon | reverse complement strand
AGAGTATTCAGCCATCTTCTAAGGATGAAGCGGGACGAACTCTTGCTCCTCGCCGGTGAGGAACACGGATACGTTCTGTACGATGTACCCCGAACACTTAGCGAGGCCGAAATCGCTACCAAAACCGTTTCCGACCTTGCGCTCAAACTCGCCTTCGCCAGAGTTGAGCTTGAATCAGTATTAGGTGACTTTAAGGCTAAGAATATCGGGAAGCTGGCAGCCTCGTTGGAAACCTTCTCAAAAGCGCGCGACAGACTGGAGAAGGTCACAGTCAAAGGCTCGGTCATTGCCGAGTCCGTCCTAGAGGGCGTGGAAGACAAAGTAAAGTCTGCTGTAGCAATGACCTACCGGACCCGCGCAAAGCTCCCGAGCACACGCCCCAAGGTAACGATTGAAGAGCTAATGGATGTGGATGTTCCGTCAGTTCTCGAGGAATATCGTTCTCAAGTGGGTTACGCTCCTCTTCTAGGCTTTGGGACCATTGAATGGGACCAGTCTAAATGTCTAGGATGTAAATCATGCGAGATTGACTGTCCCGAGGATGCAATCGAGCTCAAGCCCGTGATAGATGTGCAGGAATTCTTCGAGCTTTCTGAAGAGGCCCTGAAGAACCTTCCAGTGAATAAGGCACTATTCTACCAGACCGTACGCAGCCTCGCAACGAAGAAACCCGTAGAACGCATTAGGCTGGCGAACGAAGCTCCTGGTTTTGGCACAATTGAGGTGGACCTCTGGCTCTGCGTGGGGTGCCGGACCTGTGTCAGACGATGTCCAGGACCTGAAAACGGAGCCCTTGAACTCGTGCTGAAGTGGAACTTGCCCGAGGTTGTCAAACAGATCACGTCCGAAACTTAGCCCAGTTCTGGCTATTCGACAGCAACTCAATCGTCTTCCATTGCTGACAATAACTGTCATGGAGAAAATACCAAAATGGGGCAGTAAAAGAACTCCCGATCTCTGAACCCTCAAGGTGATGACCGGCTCTTCCGCTGGAACCGATAATGCTATGACACTTCCATGTACTTGTAGACACAAAAGAAGTAATTCATCCCGGCTTCGCGCCGTAGAATCTGCTTTTGCAAGCGTTTGAAGGAATCGATAACATGGTCGGCGGCAAATGTCATGGGGGACCCTTTCTTCTCGTTGTGCTCATCATTGTCCTACTTGGTGTTTCACAAGTGCCAGTAATGGCACAGTCATTTGATTCGACTTTCAAGTCAGGTCCCTTCGTTGACAAGCTTGTGTTCAACGTGATAAGACAGGATGACCTGCAGGTCCTTGCACTCATGAATGATGAAATAGATCTCATTGGTGATAGGGTCGACCCAAGCTTCATAGAAACCCTTGAAGCTGCAGAGAACATCGAAACTTCGGCAACTCTTCGCAACGGTTACGGCTTTTTCACCATAAACTGCGCCAAGTATCCCTTCAACATCACCGCATTCAGACGTGCAATGGCATTTGCCTTCGATAAGGAAGCTATCTCCGAGGAGGTGTTGAATGGGTTCTCGGTTCCATTGGACTCCTGTATCCCTCTGATCAACCCTTTCTCAATTGAGGGACAGTTACCCTACTCGTACTACAATGCTAGCATAGCGCTTGCGAATAGCCTACTTGATGAAGCGGGCTTTGCAGACATCAATCTCGACGGCTACAGAGAGTCTCCTGATGGGTCCAGTCTGAATGTACGCATTGAATGCTCCCAAGATTCCTCACTCGCTATTGAAATTTCCCACGCCTTAAGGGAATCTCTTCAAGCATTGCAGGTCGATGCCACAGTCATACCAATCATTTGGCGCGATGGTATTCGCATGCAATATGATGAATATGATGTTACTTTTTCTGCATGGAATTCCAACGATTTCGATGTCGATTGGCTTGCCTATGAGTTTTGGTCGGAATATGCTGACGAGCGATTCTTCAACCTCCCACGTTTCCAGAACACAAGCTATGACGCTTGGAGAGAACAACTCCTCTACTCAACAGATTACGATGATGTCTATGAGGCCGCAATTGAGATGCAGAGGATCTGGGTGTACGAGTGTCCCATGATCATCTGCTATGAAAATCTCTTGCTGTCTGCCTACAGGACTGACAAGTTCGAAGGTCACGTTAACGATTGGGCCGATGGAGTCCCCGGCAGTTGGACGAACAAGAAAGTTCATTTAAAGGCTGATCAGGGTGGTCCGTTCGGCGGAACCTTCCGTTGGAGCAACTCGCTCGACCTCGACACATTCAACTTGTTGGGTGCTAGCTCAGCCTACACCATCCAAGTGTTAACCGAGCTCTATGACAGCATGATGACCCTTGATCCCGAAGCCAATGACATGATGTGGCTGGCTGAATCATACTTGGCTGAAACACATGCTGAAAATGACACAATCCCTGCAGGGCAAACCCGGTTCACCTTCCAACTGCTTCAGAATGCCAATTGGACTGATGGTACTGCATTGACGGCCGAAGATGTCGCGTTCTCACTGAACTTCCTTAGAAATGCACCTGGAAACAGATATCGGCTAGACCTGCTGAACATGAGTGCAGCATATGCTTCATCAACCTACACAGTCGTTGTGGAGTTCAACACTGAGTCCTACTGGCACCTACACGGCGTCGCATTCAAACCAATCTTTCCGAAGCATGTCATGCAGGAGATTGTGATTGAGGACTGGGCCGAATGGAGTCCCAATCCTCCAGTTGAGGAGATGGTGACCTCTGGTCCATTCAACGTTTCTGAATATGTCGCGGGCGAATTCATCGAGCTGACAAGAAATGACAACTACTTCTACACAGCTGAGCAGCCCGACACATCCTCCACCACCACAAGTGGTCCCACTAACACCCCCCTTCCTGACCTCTTTGAGTCACTCAAGAATGTGAATCTCGTCCACTGGGTTGTGACCTTGCCCTCTCTTATGGTAATCGTAATTGTTCTGGCGAAGTGGAGAATGGAAACAGGCTCTCTCAGATAGCCCCACTCATCTCTATTAGCCAAATTCATACAGGACAAGGTTAAATCGACGCCTTCAGCAGGTTTCTAGGCCAACCACACTCACACAGAAGTCCGTCCTTGGTATCGTTGTTCCGGCAGCTTGGATACATAGGACACGAAAAGAGTCCGGTTAGGTATAGGTTCCCACAGGGAGAGATGAACTATGCTTGTTCGACGTCTTGATGACCTTCAAGAAATCACTGCCATCGATGATACAATCCTTCGCGAGATCATCAATCCCATTCATGATAAAGCAGACCTGAAACTAGGCTACAGTATAGCCCATGCCATAGTCAAACCGGGCAATGCCTCACTATTTCATAGAATCAAGACATCCTCCGAGATATACTACATTCTCAAAGGAAGCGGAAGCATGTATGTTGATGAGGAGTCTGAGGATGTGAGCCCCGGGGACACGATATATGTTCCCCCAAACGCAACACAATACATCGAGAACACTGGTGAAACTGACTTGGTGTTCCTGTGCATAGTGTACCCGCCATGGCAAGCGGATGACGAAGAGCTAGTCTAAGCACGTAACGTACATTTGCTTATATGGCAAGTAAATCAGTTTTTCCTCAAGAGTGGGTCTGCGAATGGATAACCAGATGATGGTGAATATTACTCGTTATGCAAAGCAGTACCGCGACAAGTATCTCTCGAAACTTTATGATGCTGATGTGCTTCGCAATCATTGGTGGAACAGCTATCAATTCTTAGCCTTCAGCATCTACAACCAAGGCATCTTTGAAAAGATCAATAATGCGATTAGAAACATGGCTGAAACTGCAATTTCAGAACATCTCGATATGGAATCCCCCGACGGTGTGACTAAGGCCACTGACAAGCAAATCAGTGATGCAATGCTGACATTCATGAGTATGAGAATCAACGGGAAAACGTACAAGCGCAAGCAAGATGTCGAACTGCTATTTGGAGTAGTTGGCGAGGATGGCAGGGTGGAAAAACCGGGAATTCTCCACCATCTCAGAGGATTCCCACGAGGAAACATCATCGAACATAGCATCACTGAGATTGAGGAAGGCAGACTCGTTGAGTTATATCAGTCACTTCGAGCATTCCGTGGCATTGGTCACAGAGCAGCAGCATC
>DAOVDG010000145.1 GCA_030669595.1 Candidatus Thorarchaeota archaeon | reverse complement strand
TCAGGATGTCCAGGGGAGAGGATATGTTTCATGAACGTTTCATGATAAATTAGGTCAGTAGTCATTTGCACTTACCCTGTCTTCATCTATCAACTTAGGTATTTCTATTCTTTGTGAAACCCAGCTGACCCAGAACAATCCAAAGAATCCACTTACTTGGAACACGTGTTCCAAAATTCGCAGCAGGTGGCAACCTTTATTTTGCTCTCAAATAACGCCTGAACTACTCATGGGTCGGTAGTCTAGCTTGGTATGATTCTTGCTTGGGGTGATTCTTGCCATGAGTGCAAAGTCACAAAATGCAAGAGATCGGGAGTTCAAGCGTGGCAGGACTGCTCTGCTTCGGAACAAATCTCCCCCGGCCCACTTTCTTCTCTCTGTTTCCAGTCATTTCTTTGTTGCCCTGATCTCCCATAGCATTTCATAGATTGGACCAGAAGGGGTTAGCGTGCTCTTCGTCATTCTAATCGCGTCAACAATCATGGTTCCAACCGACTCATGTGATACCGCTTCAAGGTTTCTCAAGATGGCATCTCTGTTCCTTACGGTTCGCACTCTTGCAATCGTGGCATGGGGTGTGAACTCTCTTCTCTCGGGCGGATACCCGAGATTGCCAAGCCTATCATTTGTCAGGGTTTTCAATTCACGCATGGTGTCTGCGTTGTGCGTCACTCCAATCCATATCACTCTGGGTTTTCTTATGCTTGGAAAGGCACCCACACCTCCAATCCGAATCGTGAATGGACTGAACCTAATTTGTTCTAGTTCATTGTGTATGGATTCTACCTTTGAAATCGGTGTATCCCCAAAGAATCTCCATGTGAAGTGAATGTTCTCTAGTTCAACCAGTTTCATTTTCGCCGCATCCCGATCCAGCTTGTTCTGTATGTGCGCTATTCGAGAAAGATGACCCTCATCCTCAATATCCACGCTCAAGAATACTCTCGCAGTATCAGTCAAAACATCACCTTGAACACAGATTCAAACTCCCCGCCCCAATATTATCATGACGATTTGGCGTAGCCAAGGCAACTCTTAAAGGAACATCAAAGAACGGCACGTTGGTGGCACACAAGAAGTTGACGAAGCGCAAAGATTCCGGAGTTGAACTGCCCGTCGCATCACGGGAAAGTACAAAGAAAATTGCTCATATAGGCGGATTGGAGATACCAAGGGCAAAACTACTGGTGCTGCGAGGCGCAGCTTTTCCATTCAGACTAAAAGGAGACCCACGAGCTGTAGGCGTCGAAACTGACAATGCTGAACTATTTGCAGACTATGCCCGCGAGCAATGGATTGGATGTGTAGTCAAGAAGGGGCAATACCTCTTTGACAGATACGTTATGCCGGATTTCGCATTTCAAGTGACAGAAGTCGACCCTGCAGAGTCTATCGTGACTAACGACACAGTGATACGACTTGACTCCAGCATCAGTTCCAGTAACATTCCCAATCGAGAAACTAGTCTTGATGATGTCGTGGGACATGAAACCGTGAAGAAAAAATGCCGAGTCATTCTGAACTACCTTGAGGCCCCTGCACGCTATGGAGAATGGGCACCAAGAGCGCTTCTATTTCATGGCCCGCCCGGCACAGGGAAAACAATGCTAGCAAAGGCCATGGCAAGTGAGGCCAACGCACGCATATTCCTTGTTAAAGCATCAGATCTAATAGGTGTCCATGTAGGCGATGGGGGTAGGAGAATCAGTGCCCTTTTCGAGGATGCGCGGAATACTTCACCAAGCATTGTATTCATTGACGAGCTGGATGCCATAGGACTAGCTCGTTCTTTCCAGTCAATTAGGGGTGATGTTTCGGAAGTTGTAACTGCATTTCTCGGCGAGCTGGACCAGACGGATGAAGGATCTGGCGTTGTCGTAATTGGCGCGACTAATGCCTTCATGCTGATTGATCTGGCTCTACGTAGCAGATTTGACACAGTTTTTGAGTTCAAATTGCCTGATAGTATGGAACGACTGAGGATACTGGAGATGTATGCAGCACGACTTCCTCTCCCAATAGACATAGACCTGCAGCTCGTTGCCTCGAGGACTGAAGGGTTATCTGGCAGGGATCTGAGAAACCGCATATTGAAGGAGTCACTCCATTCAGCGATATCGGAGGGTCATTCTTCAATCACTCAAGACGCTATCCTCAACATTCTCGATAAGATTAAGGTGAAGCGTGCACCTGACTATACGATATGACAAAGCCTATTGGAGCCTACTCTGATGAGGTGGTGGAGATACCATGAAGCTGGTAGTTGTTACAGGAATGCCTGGAGCTGGAAAGAGTGAGGTTGCTGATACATTTCGCAGTGCCGATGCCCCCGTAATTGTCATGGGAGATGTGATCCGGGAGGAAGTCCGCAGAAGAGGACTTGAACCCGACCCAGCGAACACTAAGAAGGTAATGCTAGAGCTGAGGGAAGAGAACGGTCCCGGGGCAGTAGCCATACAATGCATAGATGATTTGAAGCAGACAACAGCAGAACTAGTAGTCGTTGAGGGGTGCAGAAGTGTTGCAGAGATTCAGGTCCTTGACGACTATGCTGAGAAGGTCATAACTGTCTGTGTGCATGCATCCCCCGCTACCAGATTCGCTAGACTGAGAGAGCGTGGTCGCGATGATGACCCGAAGGACTGGTCAGTCTTCAGGGAGCGCGACATTAGAGAGATAGCGGTAGGTCTTGGCGGAGTCATCGCGCTTAGTGACATAATGCTTGTCAACGAGGGCACCATAGACGAACTGCACGAGCTTTCGCAGAACGTGGTCAAGAGGTTCCTTTGAGATGGAAGTGACCGTGTGCTGTCCTGTATTTCCCACAGAGGACAAACAATTGGTTGAAATCGCACTTGCCAACCTATTCCCAATTCAAGAGTCTGAGGAACAAGAAACGAAAACCTACATTGAACTGAAAGCACTCTGGAATAATCAAAGCTCATTGTCATCAATCCGCCAGCGTATTCATGAACTCCGAATAATTGACGTTGTACGGAAAAGGCTGGTATCAAACTGGGATGATTTGAATACAATGACACGCCTATGTTTCGAAAAGCAAGCTGCTTGCGTAGACAAACTTAGAGTGGTTGACGATGCCCAAGAAACTCCTCCTCTAGGCTTCATTGAGATTGCCATCAGGTTTCAGAGTATCTCCGAGTTTGAGAATTTCCTCAATTGGTTCACACCTCGTACCTCGAGTGGTCAGATGGTTGACTGCTAAAGGTTGATAGTAATCACTTCACGAACGAGTCCACTGTGCACACGAAACCGTATCTGATATTCAATCTCAAAGCCAATCTGACGAATGACATCCGGAACTCCCATCTCACTACTATGACAGGTACACATGCTGCCACCAAGTAGAATGGTTTCTTCAGCGTTTTCAAGTAAGGCCGTAACCAATCGCACAGCCTTTTCCCCTCGGGTGGAACTAGCCCTACCATATGGCGGATCTGTAACCACATGATGACAATTCTTGATAGGAAGACTCTTGGCATCCCCCTGAATCAAGCTATAGTCACTGTTTTGAATACCGGCAAGATTCATCGAAGCACCCTTCAAGAAACGCCAGTTGAGCTCGAGTCCAATCGGTCTGGCACCAATGGAGGCAATCTCGCACAGTATTCCTCCTCCACCGCAGAATGGGTCGAGCACAGTTTCGTTTGGCATGACACGAGCTAAGTTGCACATGGTCCTAGCCAGTGAGGCGTTCATCATGCTTGGATGGAAGAATGGCTTCCTGCCAGGTCTTCTCTCTCTTAGCTGCCTACGCAATTGTGACTCCTTGGATGTACAGATAAGGACTCTATCAGACATCGCCAGAACAAGAACTCGGATATCCGGATTCTCTAAGTGAACCTTTGCACCTGTAGTTCGTTGAATCTTGTCGCCTAGCTTAATGACGAAACTTCCTCTAGTTTCAGTTTTTCTACTCGGCAGAAATGATTTAGTTCGGATACAAAAGGTTTCATTATTACCTACGCTGGATTTCAGCAGCTCATCTGGTATCTCAAGAGCTGCACCGTCCAATGAATCTGTTTCGAAAACTATGATTCCAGCTTCTTTCAATAAGGCCGCTCTCCGCAGCAAAAAGTCAGTTGGATCCTGCAACCCCTCAATGATGGCTACTCTCTCATGCCACGAAATTTTGTATTTCGTGTCAACCATCTGAAGAAGGGTTTCAATTTCGACTCGGGCCAACTCTGCATTCTCACCAGAAACAATCGCGAAGTACCAATTGGTCGACGCATTCCTACTCATATGTTACGTAGTCCTCCCCGCCTGCAAACACTCGCTGAAGTTCTCCGTAAAGGATTTCGATACCAGTCATCTCTTTGGCTGACACGGGCACTAGGCTTGCCACACCTCCTAGGTCCTCCATCATCCTTAGTATCGACGCAGAATACTCGCGAGATAGACCGCTCGCTGACATGTTGAGAGCTTCATTTAGGGTATAGGGTTCTTCTGCCCACTCAACTACCCGTTCTATTTGTTCTTCTGTTAGTATGTCTGGCTTGCTCAGTACATTCAACTGAGACAATCCAAGACGGATGTTGATTGACATTCCAAGCAGCATTGATGACAGGTACCCTGTAGGAGTACGGGCAATATTTGAATCAAGGAGATATAGCGAAAGGGCTGGATCTCTACCACTAATACTCGATACCAACATTGGCCCGGAGTTGCGGTATGCAAAGAGCTCCATCTGCCCCGGGCAGTCTACCAATGCGTAGTCTCTACCCATATCTAGTATTTCCTCCCTCAAATCATTGACGTGACTGACTGCCATATCTAATGATGCAACCAAAGCACCATTTGGTCCTAGGCCAAACTGATGCATGACTTCGCCATAGTCTACATACTCTCTAATATCAACATCACTCGTATATGGCGGCTCTTCCACACCCGGGTCAAGGTTTACTATCGCCACACTCATCTCAGAGGCAAGTAACCATTTCTCCAGTGATGCGGTGAGTAGTGACTTGCCGGAGCCTGCAGTGCCA
>DAOVDG010000131.1 GCA_030669595.1 Candidatus Thorarchaeota archaeon | reverse complement strand
GACACAGCATCGAAGTAAGCATTGGTTAATTTCCCAAGCTCCATTGCACGACCCTGACTCAGAGTACGACCTGTTGTGAGCAGGACCTTTACGCCAACGACATCCATTATCAGCCACAACGCGTTATTGCTGTCTGTATTTAGTTAACGCACACCGAGATATGAGTTTCATGGTTGCAACTGGTTCCGCCGTGAACCCTTCATGGTATCTACTTCGAAGCCTTTATCTGGTGTGCCTCTCGGAGGCGCCCAGAAGTTCTCTGTCAGACAGGCGGATTAGACAATGGCAGTCACAAAGAAGAAGCTCGTCGACTTGTACACGCGAACGTTGAAGGTTCGCCTCTTTGAAGAAAAGGTCTGGGACCTCTTCGGAGAGAATCTTGTTCCAGGCACTCTGCATTTATACCTAGGGCAAGAAGCAGTGGCGGCTGGCGTGACAGCGGCACTGAAGAAGAGCGACTGGGTTCAGAGTACACACAGAGGCCACGGTCATGTCGTTGCTAAGGGTGCAGACATGAAAGCGGCACTGGCTGAACTACTTGGCAAACGAACCGGCTCGTGCAAGGGCAAGGGCGGCTCAATGCACATAACGGAGTTCAAGGCTGGAGTGCTCGGGGCCACAGGTGTTGTGGCATCCGGTCTGCCCATCGCGGCAGGTGCTGCGCTCTCATGCCAAATGAGAGGAACCAAGGAGGTTGTCGCTTGTTTCTTTGGCGATGGCGCTTCAAACAACGGAACTTTTGGTGAGTCCCTCAACATGTCAGCAATCTGGAAACTGCCTGTGATCTGGATCGTTGAGAACAACTTCTATGCTATGGGTACGCCAATTACGCTAACCTGTCCCAGCCAGAGCATTGCACAGAGAGCTGAAGCATACTGCATCCCAGGCTGTGTCGTGGACGGAAACAATGCAGTAGAGGTTTACGAAGCCACCCTAGAGGCTGTGAAAAGAGCCAGAGAGGGTGGCGGACCCAGCCTGATAGAATGCCAAACCTATCGGATGCGAGGCCATTCGCGGTTCGATCCAGCGAAGTACAGGCCTAAGGAGGAGGTGGACTTCTGGCTCAGTAAGGATGCTGTAGAAATCATTCAGAGCATTGCCTTGGAAAAGAAGGCACTAACAAGGAAAGAAGCTAAGGACATTCGAAAGAAGCTCCAGAAGGAAGTCGACAGTGCTGCTGACTTCGCAGTGAAGTCCGAGTATCCGGAGCCTCAGGAAGCACTGGATGATGTCTTCGCGGAGGTGGCCTAGATGACCGAGAAGACCTACAGAGATGCCCTTAAGGAAGGCCTTCGTGAGGAGATGTTGCGTGATGAAAGGGTCTTTATCATGGGAGAAGATGTTGGACGCAACTGGGGCGGTGCATTCAAGGTTACGAAAGGTCTCGCGGAGGAGTTCGGAGATGACAGAGTGCGAGACACTCCGATATCTGAGAACACAATCGCGGGTGCTGCTTTGGGCGCGGCCATCACCGGGTTGATTCCAGTTGCAGAGATAATGTTCGGAGACCTCATCACACTGGCGATGGATCAGGTCTGCAATCAGGCCGCGAAGATGAGATACATGTTCGGAGGACAGACCTCAGTCCCGCTTGTGCTACGGAGCGTATTTGGTGGCGGGAAGAGTATTGCTTCTCACCACTCACAGAGTCTTGAGGCATGGTTCATGCACACTCCGGGGCTCAAGATTGCTGTACCATCCTTTGCTTACGATGTCAAGGGGCTCATTAAGACAGCCATTCGAGACCCGGACCCAGTGATGTTCTTCGAGCACAAGCTTGTCTATGATCGAAAGGAGGAGGTGCCTGAGGAAGAGTACCTAATTCCGTTCGGCGAGGCGAGAGTTCATAGAGAGGGTGACGACGTCACGATATGGGGAACATTCTTCATGGTGCACAAAGCCATTGAGGCCGCTGACGAGTTGGCAAAGCAAGGAATCAGTGCGGAGGTTATTGATCCGCGTACATTGGTGCCCCTAGACAAGAAGACCCTCATTGACTCAGTGAAAAAAACTGGGCGGCTCGTCCTCGTTACAGAGGAAACGAAGACTGGAGCTACAACTGCCGAAATTGCTGCCATTGTCCAGGAGGAGGCATTCGACTGGCTCGATGCGCCCATCAAGAGGGTCAACGCGCCTGATACCCCGGTTCCATTCAGTCCGCCTCTTGAGCAGTATTTTATACCAGACAAGGAGAGAATCATTAGCGCTGTACGCGAAATCGTGTAAGGTGAAACCTATGGCCACAACTATGATCATGCAACGCATGAGCGTCGCCATGGAGTATGGAGTCATTCTGAAATGGCTCAGGAAAGAGGGGGATACAGTCAAGAAAGGCGACCTAGTGGTCGAGATATTCGGGGAGAAGAACGAGTTTGAATTGGAGGCTCCCGCCGATGGCGTCATACTGAAGATACTCTGTGATGTAAATGACGAAATCCCAATCAGCGAACCTATCGCATTCATTGGCAAGAAGGGCGAGAAGATACCTGACATCAAACCCAAGAAACTCAACGAACCCGCGCTAGCTGCTCCCGCACGGCCAGTGCCCGCAGCGGCAACCCCAATTAGAACAGCGGGTCCACAAGAAGTTCCAGCTACAGAAACAAGATTGCCTGGCGGAAGAATCAAGGCTTCGCCTAGAGCAAAGAAGAAAGCTGAGGAACTTGGAGTAGATTTGTCCCTCATCATAGGATCTGGACCTGGAGGGAGAATCGTGGAGAAGGACATCGTGGCACATCCAGCCGCAATGACGATGGAAGATTCAAGAAAGGTGCGCGGGTCGAAAACACTGACGCCCCTGAGAAGAACAATAGGTCGCAGAATGACTCAGAGCTGGCAGCACCCTCACATCACCATGATCACTGAGATGGACATGAGCGAGGTCGTTGCCCTCAGAGAAGAGATAAACAAGAAGGTTCAGAAGAAGCTCGGATTCAGGATTTCTTTCAACGATATCATTGTAAAGGCAGTGGCAGACACTCTTGAGAAGTTCCCTAGATTCAACGCCACGCTTGTTGGAAATGAATTACGCATGTTCTCTGACATAAACGTCGGAGTTGCTATGGCTACTGAAGATGGACTTATTGTCCCAACAGTGAAAGCGGCCAACAAGAAATCAATAACACAGATTGCTCAGGAAATAAGAGCTCTTGGAAAGAAGATAGGAGAGAACGCATTGGAGCCTGAAGACCTAGCTGAAGGCACATTCACTGTTTCGAACCTAGGGTCATTCGGAGTCGACTTATTCATCCCGGTAGTCAATCCACCCGAAAGCGCAATCTTGGCGCTTGGACAGATCAAGAAGAAGCCAGTAGTGATAGATGACATAATCACTGTAAGAAGCATAATGATGGCCAGCTGTGCGGTGGACCATAGAATGCTGGACGGTGCGCCTGCGGGTCAGTTCCTTGCTGCCCTCAAGGATGTACTTGAGAATCCCTTCTTCATGAAAATCTAAACAAAGCAATCAAAAAGGTTATGACCTTTCATGCGTACACATAACATGGAGGGCGAGGGAAAGCAGATAATTCCTGAGCTTGGAGTGAATATGAGGTGTCAAGATGATTAAATCAAGAACATGCCCAAAGTGCGGCGGCACGAAAATCGCAGGACCACACAAGGTTCATGGCGCAAACCAGCACATCGCTATTGACCTTCCAGGATTATCCACCGCCACATTGGATACGTTCACATGTTCGGAATGTGGCTACACAGAGTTCCATGCTGATAAGTTAGGCTTGCGAAATATCATCCGCCATGGTAGGTTCGTTCTGAATCCCCCTGGGGCGGTGTCCAGAGCGCCTAGACGCTGCCCAAACTGCGGAGCGGAAGCACGACCAGAGTCAAGCTACTGCCAAGAGTGCGGGACCACATTCAGCTAGTTAGCTGAGCAGGCAGTCACTGACGAAGCATTGAAACGACAGTTTCTTTCTTCACGTTCTTGGCCAGTTCTTGCAGAGGGAATGCCATCCCGCATCCCTTACACTTCAAAGCAAAATACGTGACTATTCTACCCATTACTCCCAGCTCATAGATTGTGAGGACCCAGTCAGTCCCCCCGCAGTTCTCATATTTAATCTCCGTACTAGCGCGCCTCAGTGGTTTCGTGTTGATTTCAAGCTGAAGAGTTCTCACTTGAAATTATCCTTCAGGGGCAAGTTGGGAAATCTGCAGGTGCAAGGAATTATCGGACTTTAAATCATTCAGCGAGGGTTCAACTTCCGGCGCAGATTACCTCTCTGCGTCACGCCTCGAAAACGACATCTGTTCCGAGCCTCTGATAGATTTCTCTCCTCCGAGGCTCACCAGCCGGTGGTGACCTCCACCACCGGCATTCATTCTCGTTGTGCCAAAGTGTTAAGTTCGATGCAGATATCCGGATTTTGTTCTGCTCTGACTAAGAAGTGATGTTGGTCGTATCATGGTCTGGCGAGTGATAGAAGATGGAGAACTGGATATCTATCGCAACCTATCGATAGAGGAGTCCCTTGCCAAAGTAAATGCGGATTTGGTAGAGAAGACTAACACGCTCCGCCTATGGCAATCCGACAAATCCGTAGTTATTGGTAGATTTCAGTGCGTGCACAAGGAGGTGGACTTGAACTACTGCCAGAAAGAGGGCATTCAAATCGCAAGGCGTTTCACTGGAGGAGGAGCAGTATACCACGGTATTGGTAACCTGAACTTTACCATTTGTGCAGACCAGCGCAGGCCGTATGTTTCCAGGAGTCTGAAGAAGCTGTACCAGGGCTTTGTTGGCAGTATCGCAGACGGACTCCGGGAGATAGGAATACCCGTTGCATACGATGAGAAAAAATCGTGCCTTAGAATCGGAAAGAAAAAGGTCACAGGAACCGCAGGATGGATCAAGCAGGGAGTATCCTTTCTTCATGGCACACTCCTGATTGACGCCGATATTGACACCCTCAAGAGGTCTTTGGATGCACCATCTGGCCAAACGAAATACTTGAGAGACCGAACGAGAATCAGATGCAAGCTAAGTAAGAGGGACGTAGTGACGACCATCTCTGCGGAGGTTAGTTCAAGACCCTCGGATGCTAAAATCAGAGCAGCCATTGTTAGAAGCGTGGCCACATTCACAGGTGAGAACGTGGAATCCGGAAACCTGACCCAGACGGAGATAAACACTGCACAGGTTTTATATCAGAGCCGCTACAGCCTCGATGAGTGGAACTTGGGGATACCCGCCCCAAGACAGACAATTGACCGGTGAGGAGACCCCAAGCAATGCCAGAGGATGTCGAGAAGATACTCAAGGATTTCATGAAGCACTTTGGAGCTTTGAACAGGGATATCCCTGATACTAGGAACGCGTTTTCTGACCTTCTAAAAACAGTTCATGTTGACGGTGCTCTGTCTGCCAAATTCAAGGAGATAATCTGTATTGTTGCGTCAGTGCTGGCGCCCTGTAAGTCCTGCATGGTGTATCATACTAAGCAAGCCATTGCCGCTGGAGCCACGAGAGAAGAGATAATGGAGGCATGCGCAGTCGCAATTGTTATGGGCGGAGGTCCCGCGGCATCACATGTTGCTGTTGTCCAAGATGCT
>DAOVDG010000150.1 GCA_030669595.1 Candidatus Thorarchaeota archaeon | reverse complement strand
CCAGAAGATCTCTACCAACGCCATGAGTTTCCCGGTGATAGGCTGGGTGACACGGTCGCGACGACTGATGTGTTCGACAGGCAGTTCGGGTCAGAGCTTGCTGCATGGGAGCTTGAGCTTCATAGAGGATTCCAAGAGCGCCTAAGCGGACGGACATTGAAAATTCGGGGATTCGTTCACCACACAAGGGATAGCTCGCTCATTCTTCTCACCCCCAGTCCGTGGCTCTTGGAGGGGATGTTCGTCTACTTTCGTCGGGACCAAGACCTGCCGCTCGATGGAGCGTTCATCGAAGTCACTGGCAGAAGCGTTGCCATTCCTCGCATACTAGAGCGCTCGCAAGAGATTGTCAGAGCAATCAATGCTGATGCGGTGGAAAAGCTGCCTGAAAAGTTTCTATCGGAGATCAAACATCCAATATCTCTCAAGGAGCTATCGGGCATCCTCTTTGAGCAGGTCGGAATGGCTGAGGCGAGCAAACGAGTCTTTGCTCAACTGTTCATATCGAGTCCGCCCTTCGAGGAGAGCATTGGTGGACTCACTGCAGGGATTCAGGCGATAGCTTCGCAAAGGCAGGTCAGACAACTCCTTGGCTTCATACGTGATGTCCTCCCACCAACATTTCGTGGTAAGGCTGCAAAACATAGGAGAGTTAGGGGCATCGGTGTGGCGACTCCAAGGCTTTGGCGAATGGATGTGGGGTCTCCGAGCAAATCCAGAATGGAAACTCTCTGCGTCAAGAGAATGGATCCATCTGGCTTCAGAGAGGTATCTCTGAGTGCTCTTACTGATAGCGAAACAGGCTTTCTTCCAGATGTGCCACTAGCGCTCACATCAGAGGATTTCTGGGTTGAGCGGAAAGCAGCCTCAGACCTAAGACTACCAATAATCAAAGCAGCAGTCACCTATCAGTTACTGACTCCAAAAGTGGCTAAACGCTCAATTGAGGCAAGCACAAAGCACGTGCTCTCTAGATTGGAGGCCCTCAAGGAAAGCTTCGACCTTGAAGATGCATCAATGTCACGAGGAAGTATTCTCGATGCTGACTCGTTAGGCAGGCCCCTAAGCACGGTCAGGCTAGCGCGTTCATCAGCTAGAGCATCTTGGAAAGACAAAGTGACTGCAAGCGACTTGAAGCGATCTTGGGACCGGGTGCTTGAGCCCGCTCTCAAAGAATACCTTGAACTCACTCAGCTGAAGACTGAAGCGGAACGCGACTGGGGAAAAGGTCGACCGCTACATCGCTTCAATACAAAGATACTGAAGGCGCTCAAGCGCCTTGACACTGGAACGCCAAGCTCGCTCGGCCCATCTCTTGGCGAGATTGCAGCAGAAGCTGGCCTAGAACATCACGTTGCAGCCAAAGAGCTGGAACAAATGAAGAATGCTGGCGTTCTGTACGAGCCGCGTCCGGGGCACTACAGGCTTGTATAGTATTTCTCAGTCCAACAGCTTCAAGAACTCACTTGGTTCGTTTCCTTCCTCGATTAGTTCAATCTCCTGCACACCTACACGTTCTGCATCATAGCGTCGCGCAAGCATGGTAGCATCGAACTTCTCTCTTGAACTGGCTTCCTTTCCACGCCAAACGAAGAGATTATCCCACGAATCTAGGATGAAGACATCATCACTTTTCAGAGACGGCTTCTCTCTAGATACTTCTGCAAAGTACGTTTCGTCGCCTTCTCGGTGAACACGCCATAGTTTGTGTTCATGGGTTTCCATCTGGACCTTCCTGAGAATGCCTGCAGTGTCCTCGTCGGTCAGGCGGAAGTCATCGAAGAGACTCTTGAATGACTCTGGCTCGTTACCACCTTCAATACGATCTATATCTGCATGACCTTTGCGTGCAGTGTCTTTCATAACCGCGGATGCGGCTGTTAGGAATTTTTCATCAGCAGTTGACTTCGGTCCAATCCAGAGGTAAATCTTTGGACCCGCATCAACAAGATAGCAGTCGCCTCGTCCAAATACACCCGGATCGGGCATCTTGACAAGACGGCCCTTTTGAATGTGAAATACAATAGGTTCTGGCATGAAGGCAAGAGCAGCACAATCAGCCTTAAGTTCTGCCTGCATGTAGTCTTGCAAGGGTTCTTGCCGCTGAGGTGAACAGAGCTGCCAGAGTTGCCTGAGTTGGATGTGATTGCCGGCAGACTCAATTCGTTGCTGCAAGGTGAAACCATCCGGAAGGCAATAGTCCACAATCATCTAGTACTTCACGGCATAGAGGTTAGGCACTTCGAAGATGAAGTGACCGGCAAAGTCTATGGAGCAGTCCGAGCGGATGGTAAATTCCTATTGATATCTCTTGAAAATGATTGCGAGATAGTTGTGAACCCGATGCTTGCTGGTCGGTTCCGGTTGATGGAAAGACCCAAGCGGCCATCCAAGACAGACATTTTCCACTTACATTCCGAGAACCAAATTCTAAGGTATACGGACAGGAAGCAGATGAGTCGGGTCTATCTGGTGCAAGGAGGCGATTACTCGCGGGTAGCAGAGTTCAATGGCCGCGGTCCTTCAGCCTTGGATCCTGAACTGAGGTTGACTGAATTCAAGCGACACCTGAGGAGCCGTCGTGGGCAGATCAAGAACATTCTGCGGAACCAGAAGTTCGTCAAGGGTATTGGCAATGCCTACGCTGATGAGATTCTTCTTTACGCCGGAATACTTCCTTTCCGAAGGAAATCGAGTTTGAGTAACGAAGAAGTAGAACAGCTCTACAATGCTATGCGCAACGTATTGATGAAATTCAAGGGGGTCCTAGAAAAACGATCCCTTGATGAGATTGCCCTTGAGAAACGGGACTTCATGATGGTCCATAACCGGGGTGGTGGAGTCTGCCCGTTGTGTGGTGGACGTATCTCAGAAGTTAAAGCGAATCGATTCAAAACGAATTATTGCCAAACGTGTCAGAAGTAACACAAATATGAGGGCTTGTTCTCATATCCGACTAGTGCCTAGACGCGAGATGAATACGAATGGACAAGTGGGAAGAGAAATTCCTCCGAGACATCATTGAATTGGACACCAATAGTGATGAGAAGAAGAACTACACCGAGTGTGCTGAGGTCGTAATGAGATACTGCAAGGAGGCAGGTCTCAAGGTCGAAACCTTTGACTCCAAGCATGATGGCAAGCCGCAGCCGAACGTCGTAGCTACCATGGATGTAGGATCTAAGATTACAGTTCTGCTATGCACGCACTATGATGTTGTGCCGGCTGGAGACGTCGAGGCATGGACTCGGCCACCTTTCAAACTGACCATTGAGAAGGGTAAGGCGTACGGTCGAGGTGTGACTGATAATAAGGGCAATGTTGTGGCTTGTGTGAGTGCAGCCAAGGAACTCATCAAGAACGGAACCTCGAAGGTGAATTGGAAGGTACTGATTTCACCTAACGAAGAGATTGGCGGCGCGTGGGGTATCGACTACCTCATGAACGGTCCACCCAAGATACGCGGGGACCTCGCGCTAGTTATTGACTCGGGGCCCACGTACGTAAGCATTGGAGCCAGCGGTGTCGTGGCCGGTACAATTACAGTCCATGGAACTCAGGGCCATGCTGGATACCCCTTTGCGTTCAATAATGCTATCCATCTATCGATTCCGTTACTTGACCGCATGCTGGACTATGTCGATGTGCGAAGAAAAGTAGAATCGAAACTACCCGCACCTCCTGGTAGTCCTCACGCCACCCTATGGGGCCGATTCAGTATGACCATATACCACGCCGGCAGCAAGACAAATATCATCCCAGGAAAGGCAGAAATCTCATTTGATTGCAGATGCATCCCAGAAGAAGACCCGAAGGACGTAGCCAAGGATCTCGAGAAGTTCTTGGAAATGACCAAGGAGGAAACAGGCGTTGATGCAAGCCTTGAGATTAAGATGACGGTTCACGGCTGGGGTTCTGATCCTAAGAACAAGTACATCAAGGCGTTCCATGCGGCCGTCCAGGAGGTTGTAAGTCCCGACATACCTATCTCCGCGGATCTAGGTGGAAATGACGGACACTTCTTCACTGCAGTAGGAATTCCCACTGCCTGTTACGGGACTATTGCTGAGGACGGCAATTTCCATGGCATTGACGAATTTCTTAGACTTGATGACTTCGAGAAAGTGAAGAAAGCACTCATCCATTTCGCTGAGACGTGTGAGTAGATGTCTGACATCCATGACCTGGAGATTGGAGCACCGGGCCCTTTCTTGCCGCCCTATGACAATGTTGTCAGGAACGCTCGGACCATCGACTCTCTGGGATACGACAGCATGGCGTTTCCAGACCACTTTGCGGGTTTCATTCCCGAGGAGATTTGGACCCCTGATGTGACTCCCCTTGCTCTTATCCAACAGTCACCACATACCTACTATGAGATGGCCAGCATAATGGCAGCCTGTGCTGTTGTGACCGAACGAGTGCAACTGCTTTCCGCGGTCACTGAGCCACTACGCAGACACCCAGTTCTGCTTGCACAGACCTTTCTGACTTTGGACCACATAAGTCGAGGAAGGGCAATCATGGGCATCGGAGCTGGGGAGATTGAGAACGTAGAACCATACGGGTTGAGATATTCTGGACAAGTTGGGAAACTAAGGGAAGCC
>DAOVDG010000011.1 GCA_030669595.1 Candidatus Thorarchaeota archaeon | reverse complement strand
TAGCCCCGTAGTGTAGAGGTCAAGCATGGGAGGTTTTGGTCCTTCCGACCCAGGTTCGAGTCCTGGCGGGGCTACCATTACTTCGATTCGATTTTCAAATCATCCGGAGGATCAGTGATCTGTACTTTGAAGAGTCGTTTAACGTGTGAGAGAATAAGCCTTTCGCCGTTGACAAGCACGTATATTGTGATATGATCACGTAGGCCCGAAGTGCGAATCTTCTTCTCTAGGACAGCCTGCACTTGAAAGACTCCTGCAGGATTGTCCATTGCCACGGTAATGCGAAGGGGCTTCTTCTCACCTTTCTCAACAATAACATTGTTGATGGCAAGCGCACTCACTGAATGGATGTCAACCTTGCCTTTGTGATAGGGCACAATGGTGCGCCCTTTCGTTAGGTCGCTGCCATCACCTAGCTTTGTAATTCCGGCCTCAAGAGTCAGACATTGAGTGTCGTCGTCGTGGGAGTAGATGCCGTGCATTATGAAGGACATTATGTCAGTCGCTAATGACGTATCCGAGTATATGGCTTCTAGCTTTGGCTCAAGGATTGGAACTGCTAGTTGGAGTGAGGCTTGGTAGTGTTCTTCTCGGTGTACCGTCATTCCAATGTCATGCAAATATGTCGATGCTAGCACGATTAGGCGAGCATCATCAGTGTCACCTATGCCCTCAGCCACAACATTGGGCCTGAAGGTGTCGTCGAGAATGTTGAATATCTTGATGGCGTTCCAAGTTGCCACCTCTGCATGAACAGGCCCGTGGTCTGTGTAGCCCAGTCGAGAGACAGCCATTCTGTTCGCCGTTCGGAGGTAGGATTGGACCTTTGGCGAATTCTTGAGATACTGATACATCTCTAGAGCCTTTGAGTTGGGCTCGAGCAAATCACTGACGGTGACGTCATTTCTGTTGAAGACTTGATGCTCGTTCATGACTAGGCCCCCAGGGGGACATTCTCTTGTGACGGTTCATGTGATAAGACTTGCGAAGTGGGAGGAGGCGGCTAGATATCTCCAGCCTCATCCTGAATCGAGAGTAGAATGCGGTCTGTAGCGCTGGTGCTCTTCTTGATGACCTTTAGATAGTCCTGTCGAGCCTTCTCGAAAGCCGCACGGCTAATCCTCTGTTTCTTCTTCCTGAGAAGGAGCTGACGGAGACCGGCCTTTGCACCCTCGATTCGTTCTTCGTGAAGCTCGAGCTGAGCTACGATGTCTCTGTATCTCACGCCTTCGCTGATGAGCTTATCCTTTAACGATGGGAGCTGAAAGTCAATCTTTTCCATCTGCGACTTGATGTCCTTCTGACGAATCATGAACTCCCTCTTCTTGACCTTTCCTCTTCTTCGAGATGCCTCAAACTTCTCAAGATCCATGTTCAAAGCGGTCTTCCTAGAATAGAGCGTAGCAAACTCCCTCAGGAGCTCTGGAGGCGCACCCGTAGATTTGGCCTCAGTTGCAGTTGGTTCTTCTTCACCCGAACCGACAATCTCCTCTGGCAAGTCTACTTTTCTGTACATTACGTAGATGAGGGCAATGAAACCCGCAATCAGTGAAAAGAGGATGGGTCGAGCAGCAGCTCCTACCGAAACCTGGTATACCAACACGATGTTGGGTGGGTTGTCCTGTGTCGTGTTATAGACTGTGTATCTAATCGACGTGTCAAATACACCATATATGAGAGCATAATCGCCTGAGGTTTCTACGAGGTTGGTTGAGATTGGAAATACAATATCGATTGTATGCTTGCTTACGAGCACATCACCGAACGTTGCTATCGGAACCTTCAGCTGACTACCTGATGGAATAGCATCCGAATAACTTGATGCCTGTATAACGTAGTCAATCCAGAATGTATACGAGTATCCGGGCGAGAATCCGTCGAGGCCAAAGCGGTCACTCCTGAGATCAATCCTAATCTCAAGTGTATCATTGAAATTCAGCTCTTCACGGGGCATCGACTCCGCAAGAGTTCCGACTTCGTCATAGATCCGGAGATCAGCTGTGTAAGCAGGTAGCGTGAATGTGAAGTAGTTCTCCTTTGCAGGACCAATGTTTTCTATGCTGATAGTTTCGCTATAAGAGAGCCATCCCCATGCATCGACTACAATCTGAGTGGTCCGTTCAGCATCAATCAACGGTGTGTATGACCGTAGCGAGAAGTCGAACTCCTCCATGCTCATCGGAGCCACATTGATGTCGTCAGTGTCTGGAACATCGCCTTGAATAGAGTCACCACTCCTGAAACTGACTTTCATCGTCGCAGTCTTCAGGACATAGGGTACAGTGGGGTACTTCAGATATGTAGCGTCGTAGATATTGTTTTCCACGAGCTTATGCAACGAATGCATCATCATTGTCGTCGTAAATGTTAGGGAATCTTGGAATCCGACTGGTTCAACGAAATAGACTCTGAAGTGCATCATTCCGTTGAGATCATCAAGTTGTACTAGCTCAAGCTCGTTCCCAGCACTGTCTTCCGCCAACACTGAGAGGAAATTGCTCGGCCATGGTTGCGGAAGGAAGAATTCCAATGCTCCAATCGGGGCCGTTCCGTTGTTGCGGATTGTGTATGCATCCTCAATCTTCGTGTTATGATACGGCTGTGTCATGAAGCTCCTATCGACATCAAGACGCATTCCAATAAGTGGAGTAAAAGGCCAATCAATTGTGACGTTCACTATTGCCGTACTGGTCACATTGGAAACATCAGTTGCCTTGAACCAGACTTGGTGGCTTCCAATCTCGAATTCAGAAAGGTCAACATTGACTTCCCATAAGTCGGACTGGAAGTTGTGAAATATCTGTGTCCAGTTCTCATCATCAATCCGGTAGTGAGCCGTCCGCACGTATGTGTTGTCGGTCACGTTGATTTTCAACGCCGCCACCAAACCAAGAACTCCATCCTGAGTTGGGTTTTCCACAACAATGGATGGTGCTGTATTGCCCACTAATTCAACCATAAGGGGGTTTGCCCAATCAGTGTGCTGTACCGGAAGTTCATCGAAGTTCTCAGAACCTCCGAACATCAGGATGAAAGGAAACTGTACATCTGTTGCATTGAACAGAGGAATGTCATTGGGATCGGTACTGTTCATTTTGATGAAATACTCTAGTTCTGTTGTGGTGCCATCATCACTGCCATTCGCTGCAACAATCCGGCTTTGATCAGCGTCCGGAAGATGCTGGAATGTGCCTATGGCATGGTCATCCCTGTAGACTATCTGACTTGCGTCAGCAGGGTTGTTTGTATTGGACCCGATTCGTGTCAGAGTTATGACATATTCAAGGTCCTTTCCATATAGCTCATGGTTAATCGTAGTGTAGCCTTCCTCAGCAGGAATAATGAAATGACGCTCTTCACCGATTCTCATGCCGATTATTTCATCTATGTAGCCCTGGAGTAGCCGTTCTTCTCCTATCGGGGTTGTAGAATCATCGTTAGGAATATCGCTCTCCTGCATCAGGGTTCCATTCCGGTCAAACAGCTTGTAGTGAACAGTGACAATATCATTGCTAGTCACTCTCAAATAGTCCTCGTGCGGCGTATCTGGAGCGCATCCAAATATCAAGTCGCTACCGTTGAGGCCGCTGCTTGTGAAGTCTGAGGTGTAGTTCTGCCAACCAAGGGCAATACAGCCGGAAGTGGTGGCTGAGAGCCCGACATAGAGGAGTGTTGAATTGTGCTCAAGGTAAATGGTAACTCCAGTGGCTACGTCTGTGTAGCTGTACGCGTACTCTGTTGGGTCGATTATCCCGTCAGCAGAGCCATAGTGGACGTCGACATAGGGTATTGAGGCGTTTAGCATCGACTCCGCGTAGGAGTAGTCCTGTTGGGTGTTGTGAGCCAAGGTCGTGGGATTCCAAGAATTCAACTCAGGAATAGTCAACGCGACGCCACTGATGACAAATATCGCCAGTAACGCAACTGTTGCTATTCTTCTACGTAGTAGGCTCAAGATGAATCACCGAATTTGATGCATTTACGGTATGCAGTCTCAGGTTTCACTGCACCGCAAACGTTGCGCCCCAACTTCGGAACTGCTAAAATAGATTTCGGCAAGGAAATCTTCGTACTGTGCTTGGTTCATCCCGAAAAGTGTAAAACGGATTGTAAATGCGCCAGTACACAAGGAGACAGTCTAGTTGTACGCAATCGCGGTCGCCGTCATAATCGCATTCTTCATTGTGTTCCTAGCAATGCCAACCACAATCCGAACCCTCAAAGAGAGGGGTAAAGTGGGGATTGATGTCCATAAATCTGGGAAGCCGGAGGTGGCAAAGGGGGGTGGCTACATAGTCCTCTTTGCGATTGTGACAAGTCTGCTAGTTGTCATCGGTTGCACCACATTCCTCAGGGCTGAGGCAGTAGCCCCTGGGCTCTTGGCTGCGTTGGTATCAATACTGATGGCAGGTATGATTGGACTTCTCGATGATAATCTAGATTTCAAAAACAAGACAAAGATAGTACTCCCACTTATCGCTTCGATTCCAATGGCGGTGATGGCTGTGGGCACGACCATCATCTCGATTCCCTTCGTAGGAACGATAGAATTCGGAGTTCTCTATCCATTGATTATTGTGCCATTGATGATGACATTCATCATCGACTCCACGAACATGTATGGGGGCATGAATGGATTGGAGGCGGGGTTGGCGACTGTGAACTCGTCAGCCGTGGTTTTGTACGTGCTTCTTCTTCCGTTATTCACAGGGAAGGCAATCATGCAGAGCCAGCTAGATGCCGGCACAGTTGCGGCTGCTCTGCTGGGCGCGGCGTTGGCGTTTCTTATTTACAACAAATACCCCGCAAAGATTCTGCCAGGTGATGTTGGAAGACTGCCAATTGGTGCAGCAATTGCCGTGGCGCTGATTCTGGGAAACATGGATAGGCTTGCAATCATCATCTTTGCACCCTTTGCAGTTAATTTCCTGCTTTACATCCTGTACAGGGTTCATGTGAAAAGGACGGGGATGGATTACGCCAAGTTTGCCAGTCCCAGAGAAGATGGGACCTTGGAGGTAGTTGGCCCATTCACCATGTACTGGGTGTTACCTCACTTTTTCAAGAACATGACCGAAAAGAAGAATGTGATTCTTCTTGTCATCTTCCAAGCGCTTTTGGCATATGGAACAGTACTTCTTCTTCTCATAGCATACCCGTGGGGAGTTGGATTGTTCTAGTGGATCTTCTCTGGGATATACGTGTCTACGACATAGTCCATACCATGCCTACTGAATGCCTGTTGTTCCGCCTTCCTCTGCAACTGATGGAAATCACGGATGTAGTCCTGCCATATAGAATCAGAATATCTCACGTCTCTTGAGAGCTCGTCTAAGCGCTTCAGATCAGCATTGTTCAGTGGCTCCGATGGTAAGGAGTATTTGGTTATGTCATCAGCAGTGACTCCAATCCATTCCGCATCCGGAGTTGTTAACCCCTGGATGTGTGCGGCGTTGGCACTGCCTGTGGAGATGACTCTTGCAATATGCATTCCCCAAGGATCTCCATCCGTGAAGACGTACACAGGTAGATTCAGATTGTCATGTAGTCGACGTATCAACTGACGCGTGGCTCGTGGGGGCTGGCCTCCCAAGTGTATCAATACCGCATTGAAACGTTCCCAAGCTCTTGTTTCAATCAGGCGAGAGAACATGCCTCCGGATTCAACTGCCAGAATCAGCTCAGCCTGGGATTCGACTGGGTCCGCAGTTACTAGTGCCGGACCTATCGGCAGCCCATCAGGACTGAGTGTGAGGTCCACGTCCCGTCCTTCGTATCCCGCAACAGTGTAGCGCATTGTCACCTGACCATAGATTGACGAACGCTCTTCTGGAAACACACCAAATGCTTCTCTGGCAATGCCCGTCAGACACTCGAGATCTGTCACAGCTCGATTTGATTCGGCTTGATCTGCAAATTCAACACCAAATGCTTCGCTCGAGTAGTAGAGGTCTCTTAGAGAACAGGTTCTACCAGCCTGTAGCAGTTGTTTGGCGTAGGAAGCGACCCAAACAAGTTGTGTGAAACTCTTGATATGACGAAGGTTACTAGAGTCCCTTATGACACGGGTTTTGCCAAGCACGAATTGCTTACTCTCTTCATCATACACGAGATTCTCAGTCCCGCGACCGGGAAATTCGAGCGTTGGAAACTCTTCGTTATCGATTGACTGAACTATGGCAATTCCAAGGTCTTTAAGGACGCTTAACGACTTGGACAAATCAGACATGATGGCCCACCTCGAACAATCTGTGAACGAGTTCAGCTGTTGATGGAACTGCATCGCATTCTGCCAGTTCCGCACTGAACTGTGCCACCTGTTTCATTGCCTTGTCAAATTCACGCTTTTTCTGCGCATTGCGCACTGAACGTTCGCCCCTCTTGAGAGTCTTCTTCAGGCTTCTTCCTAATTCTCTAAGCAATGAGAGTGTTTCGTGCTCGATCTCTGGCAAAGAGGCAATCGACTGCTTTCCAGCGGCTTTGAAGGGAATTCTCGTCGAGCATAGATGAAGGAAGATTGAAACAGGGGTGGTCGACCCAACCCCATATTGAACCCAGTTCACCCGTTTCAGCATCTTTGTAAGAGCATCTTCACCACTGTCGTACAAGAGCGGAACCCGGTTGGCGAATCTGTACAGTGTCGGGACTTCGGCTGTACGTGCGCCCGTACCAATCGCTACCACGCCCTCGACAATGAATGCATTACCACTCCATTCGGTAGGCCCTCTGCTTCCGTAGGTCAAAGCTGAGGGGGCGAATACAGACTCAATTGAGGTAAGAAAGGCATCTTTTCCAATCGGACTTAGACATTTGCCATCGGGATGACCGAGTCCGTCAAAGGAGCGAAGTGCAGAGCTAAGACGAGAGATATCTCCTCGACTAAGCGTATTCACAGCCTGCCGGGGATTGATTGCCAAGAACTTGAGAAAACGCGTTGCAGTACGTGTTCCCATCCTTTGAAATGATTCAACCAAGAAGTCATGAAGACTCCGTTTACCGGCGTCAGCAACAAGACGCCGAAGCAATTCCAAATCAGCACCATGAGGATGTGGCTTTGATGTTGTAGTTGGCGCTGGAAGTATCTGGTGCCACCAGCCCATCCTCATTATAGAGGACCCATTGATTGCAAGTTCCATGTGTGCATGAGGAGAAGCCACTGTAGTCAATTGTAGATAGTCGTATACGCGTTCTCTCGATCGGTTGAGGTCGCCTTTGAGCCGGATTGTAACTTCAGTGCCTGGGCCCTCTCTCTCATATGATTCGTCAGACAGAATTACAGGCTGGTTGTTTTCTATGTCAATGAGAAGCTGGTAGTATCTTCCAGTCGTGTGGCTAGTTTGAGTCACTACAATCACGGGAGAGTCTGTAGTGATTTGTCCGTAGAGTGCCGCCATGGTCACTCCGAGGCCAAAGGTTCCACGCCTCTGTCGTGCTGTGAATTTATCGCCATAGAGTACCCGAGCGAAGGCATTGGGAACTTCGTCGTAGGGAACTCCAGTGCCGTTGTCAGACACCGTGACCCTTACGATGCCGGACCGCTCTTCATCTATGCTCACTCGCACATCGGGATGCCTACGTGCCTCCTCGCAGGCATCAATGCTGTTCTCCACCAACTCCCTAACCGTCGAGTACACCGCCTGACTCGGATTACCAAAGCCTGCCATCTGGCGATTACGATAGAAGAACTCGGCAGGTGAGATGCTGCTGAATTCCCCGTGTAGTGAGTTATCTTGATTCATAACGATCCGAATGAAAAAGCGTTCAACTTCATATTAGACGAGGTATTACAACGCTTGGAATAACCCAGTTCTTAGATTTCTGTGTTTTGGACTACTAGAGATCTGCAAGAATTCAATCGCTCAGAAGTCCTCTTCCCATAGCTCCGCCTTCTGACGATTCATCTCTCTGCGCATCTTCTCAAGATACCTGTAGACTGTGCCATGGGGGGCGCCTCCAATGAGCATGTCTATTGCTCGATTTGAGAACTCAAGCCCTGGGTCGGCACCAATCACCGAAACTGTATGACCGTAAATCGAAATCTTGGTTTCTGTAATCTCTTCGATGGCTCTACGGGTGCGACCATTCTCCCCGATTATTCTTCCAGCCACCCGCTTCAGCTGGTTCCGTGATGTTCCTACAGTGTCGCGCAATGATATTACAACTAGTCGAGCATCCTCGTCGATAAGCGAGAGAGCCCTCATTGGACTAAAACCTCGAGCCATTGCACGAATCATGTCACGTGCCTTCCAGGCAAGCACGGGATCCTCGGTCTTCTCGGGACTGGTGATGGTCACAATACCTTCTGGATTCACCTCTATCTTAACATTAGTGAGTTTCTGAACCCGCTTCCTCACTCGCCCGTTTCTTCCAACAATGACACCAAGCCTTTCGGCGGGCACTCTAACAGTTTCGCTATATCGCATCTCATTTCTCACCAGAAGAGAGAATATACTTGGTTATGACCTTTGGATCTTCTGTTTCGACCCCTAGCTTTCTGAAGTATTGGGTTATGTTTTGAATGTCACGGAACAGGTACCGTCCAGCGCTAGTGTGACCTTGAAGTACGGCCTGAGAAACATCAATGATAACCGGCCCGTCTAGCCATAATACATTGTACTCGCTAAGGTCTGCATGCACAAGGCCGGCCTCCTTGTAACCTTGCTCGATTATCTCAATCAGCTGGTTGAAGACTTCAACTGGAGATTCTAACTTAACATTTCTGAGTAGTGGCGCAGGAAGACCCTGTTCATCTCCGATGAACTCCATGACTAAGACATTGCGCTCAATGCCTAGTGGTTTTGGAACTCTGATTCCGGCCTTGTGGTAACGCATCAGGTTCTTGTATTCTTTCATTGCCCACTGCGGAATCAGAAACCGACTTCGCTTGGCCACGCGCTGAAACCGAGGATCACCAACGATGTACTCACGCATCCAGTCAGTTTCTGCAGTACTTATTCTGTATATCTTGACAGCAACCGAGTTGCCTTCGGGGTCTACGCCTCGATACACATTGGCCTCTTTTCCTGTGCTGATAGCACCATGCAGCTCACGAATCATCCCGCGGTTGAACAACTTGTAGAGAACCTTTAGAGTAGGCGGATCGATTACGCCTTCAACCACCTTGAACTCATCAGCATCTTTTCTGCGCTTCATCCTACGGCGCTCTAGCTTGTCGTCTATCTGTTTGCGTTTGGTTTCTGCACGTTTCAAATCGAACTGTCACTCCAGATTGCAGGGCCTAAGGGAATCCAATGCCGAAAATAACCCCGTAAGAAGAAAAAGTCTTGGAACTATCAGAACATCTTCAGATGGCCTTTCTTCTGGAGCCACTCAATTTCATTGCCCCTGTAGCGCCATACCACATCACACTTGGCGTCGGTCTGAAACTCCCACGGAACAACCAGAACTGTGTCCCCAACTCGCATCCAGACTCGCTTCTTCATGCGACCAAGGATACGACCTACGCGAATCTCCCCGTCTTCACATCTTACTCTGACTCTATCAAAACCCAACATCTGAACGATGATGCCAAAGAGTTCTCCATCGTCTCTCCTTGGCGTCCTCACTCGCATTACTTCTTCGCCAGTTGTGGGGGCGCCTCTGCGACCGCGTTTTGCTTTTCCTTTTCCTCTTGGGGGCAAGTTAATCCTCCAGTTAGAAGCCAGACTACTCAGTCTAATGGCCTCAAAAGAATACGCATTGGAGGGCCATTTAAGCGTACCTACATATGAGCGAAACTGCGTGCCCTTATTGCATCAAGGAGCGGGAGAATCGATTTCCTACGGTTTCGCAAAGAGATTCCTAATCTTCAGTTGGTAGAGGATAGAAAAGCCCGTCGATTAGAACGACATGAACAACACTGCCATTTGTGCTCTTAGGATTCAATAGGTGATCCTCAACCTCGATTGTTTCATACGTCTTCGAGTCCATGAGCTGAGCGGGCTGTCCATGCTGGCGAGAGATAACCATACATTGCCGATTCTCAGATGACGGAGCAAGAAACTCAATTCCCTTCCATTTGGAACTCTTTGGATTGATTGTGAATGTAGAGCTCTCAGTGAGATCATAACATAAGATGCCATTCTTGCTCATGGACTGAATCTGACAAGGTTTCGTGGCGACCCTTATGAAATCACCAGTAACAAATTTGTGAAGCCTTAGCAAGATTGTGGTTCGATACTGATTCTTGCCACCTTTCTGCCCAACCAGCTTGTAGTTCACCTTTTTATCTGCCAAGAACATGCCCTCAATCTCATCTGCAAGACGTCGACAGAGGTGTTCTGAGCCAATTCGGAAATCGAGACCGTACCGGTCCTTGCTCGCCGAGGTGATGAAAGCCTTGACATCTTTCCCGTACGCTTCCACCGTTCGTTGAGTGACAATGGTGTTGATTCTCTCTTCTTCATATTCAGTGAGGGATCGATTATCTGCTCGTATCTGGAGAATGGCGTTATAATAGCCTCCGCTCATCATTCCGCAGGTATCACAAGTCCCATGACTGAATCTGACCTCTAATGGATAACTCTCTTCGTGGGAAGGAAGAGTGTTGTGGGAGCGGCCTGATGCATTCACCGTGACGTGCAATACCCTATCAAGTCGATTCTCCTCTTCAAGCGAAATCTCAACGCCCGAAACGAGGCGTGTCACGCTCTGGTGTAGCAGCAACTCCAGCTGTCGCTCAACCAGCTCATCCTTAGCTGGAGGAGGCCCAGTAATCACCTTCCAGCCACCTGGCACCTTCACTGCCCCACAACGTTTGCATGTGCGAATCTGAAGCGGAGTGTCCACTCGGATTAGAGGGTGCTCCTTTGCATAGCATGAAGCGCACAGTCCCTCTAGAACTGCATCTTCGCCACAGAGGTAACAGGGTGCTGGCAAATTTATCAACTGAGAAGTGTCGTGAAACCTTTAAAATGTGGATGCAATATGCCTTACGAACGTCAGATATACTTCAATGATGAGAACAATTCTAAGCTAAGTAGTACAGCTGGCAAGAGCCAAGGGGGTTTGTGCGATTCCTCGAAAGAAACTACATAGAAGGGTCCATCGGGAACCACCAGTTTCCGTCTTCAAGCCTGCAGGCATACCTGCAAGGAATCTTGACGAGATTCTGATAACTGTGGACGAGTTCGAGGCAATCCGACTGGCGGATTTTGAAGGCATGAGCCAGAGAGAAGCCAGCGTAACAATGCAGATCAGTCAGCCTACGTTTAACCGAGTGTTATCATCCGCTAGAAGCAAAATCGCAAAAGGGCTAGTTCAGGGTGATGTTCTGCGGATTGAGGGGGGACGCTATCTTCTTGAAGATGGCTCAGGAGTCTTGGAGTGTGTTGATTGCAGATACACACTTGACATGAAATCGGATGACATGAGCTTCTGTCCCAAATGTGGTTCAACCAACCTGCGATGGAATAGATGGGAAACCGGAAAGCGGGGTCCTGCATAATCCGATGAAAAACAACCGAGATCCATCTTCATATGTCGAATGCACTTACAGGCGCACCCATTGGGCATGTGGATGGCCTTCTATATATATCACGGCACTCTCGTGAACAAGGCCAGCATCTATTGCTGCTTTCACGGTAGTATGTCCAATCATGTTCGCAATCGTGGCATCCTTAAGTTGCACAAAGCACTTCGTCATATCCACGAGTTCCCCCCCATAAAACTCCTCGCTGACTTTGAATGTGAGATCGCCCTCGACTAGAGTGCGTCCCAACAAGCTCTCATCACAGATTGACACGAGTAGATGATCGTGGGTTGCTCGAACTCGCATGTAGACGGACGACATTGAAAGATCACCTTTGCTAGACGGGTCTGATAGCTGTGCGAGCTCCACACGCACTACAATGCAAGTAGTAAGCGTTTTTCTCCTTGCCCATGGTTGTGTCTGGTCTTCCACACACCGGGCAAGTGACGTAGGCCTCTACATAGCGCTTCAGAACGTCTCCAACACCTTCAGCAGTGAACTTGCCTTGGAAGACTGCTGTGCTCCCCTCGAAGTTTCCTGCTGTGGCGAGTTGCCCCGAAACGAATTTCATGACTTCTTTTCCAGGCCGGTTCAGAACCATGATAATCTCTTGAAAGTTCTGCCAGATGCTTCGGTTGCCTTGAACTATGAGCTGTACGTCGGGGACCTGGAATCGCTCACCTGACCTCTTGAAGGCATCTTCCGGAATTTGGCTTCTTGCTCTATCAAGAAGGCTATCATAGTCGTCCATGAGTTGATTCACACCGTTTCTGCTATTGAAGGTTCTGCTCGTGTCAATGGACTATGTATCAATGGGCAAATAGTATCCAATCTTCACTTCGCGAATCCTCTGTTGATCCATGAGATCAATGACCTTCAGTGTGATGGCAGATTTGCTTTTATCCTGTTTCTCGAAGTGTGACACGATATCCTGAAGGTAGACGCCATCCGGCGATACATTCTCTCGGATGAATTGAAGAATCTGTGTAGCCAGCGTCCCAGGGGATTTGGGCGTACTAGTCGAGGCCGAGCTCTTACTCTTGGCCGGTTTGAGGGTTTCTTGGACATTATCCATAGATTCACTCTCACTGGGAGTTGAGACACCACTGCGAGTGAGAATGCCTCTATAGCGCTCCAGCTGATGAAGTGTCATGTAGTTTGCGTCATCCAGAGGCCGCACAATCTCGGGCACTATGTAGACCTCGCCCTCATACTCCCGTACTTTCCCTACAATCATTGCAAGTGTGTTGGTTTCAACTTGTTCAAGTGATTGTGTTTCGCTCCAAGCTTTTGCTCTGATTGTTTCAGTTCCGTCATCGATTGTTACGCTGGCGAAGCTTCCTTGGCCCACATACTGACGAACTATGAAACCCACTAAAACGACACGCCGAAGCTCGACGCCTTGAGGAGACACAACGTGATAGCCGTCTTCCTCATTATACGTCCCACGAACAATGTCAGCAACTGATGCTCTCACAGCAGTCATTCGTTCTCGCATTCAGTAGTCCGTCCGTAGATACTCATTATTGTTCAGCTGTATAAACCATTCTCTGGAGCAAAGGAACACTTCTCAAGCGGCTATATGAACTGCAATGTTTGATGAAACGTAATCGTTTTGATGTCAGAAGTAATCACTCAATGCACTCTGTTTAGTCGACCCGTGCAGTTCTTCTAGCGCTTTGGAAAGTCTATTGAGAGTGCTCTGAATGCGATTCTCGCTAAAGTCATGTTCCTTGCACAGAATTCGCTTTATCTCATCCGGCTCTGGATCAGGCCATTCCAGTTTCTCCATCTTTGGCGTGGGCGGATTTAGAAACAGTCCTCTTATTTCCACGTAAGGAAATTTCAGCTCCATTCCTTTCTCGGATTCAATCGTTTCGAGCGAACCATACTGTTTCACAAGCTTTAGAGCTGTTTTCGGACCGACACGAGGAACCTTCTCATTGTAATCAGTACCGATTAAGATGGCAATATCCACTAACTGTTCTCTGGTGATGCCCAATAGCTTGAGGTTGAGGTCTAGGTCTATGACCTCGGGATGTACTGTCTTGTAGGTCTTGGATCTAGCGACTTTGCGACGACCAGAGATGGATAGGTTACGAATCATTCTAGGGCAGTTGTATAAGAGAGAGTCATTATCTTGACTTGCGCTCGCCCATACTAAGTCTTCACGAGCCATCTGTGCTGCAAGTGCTTCTCCTTCAGACGGAGCTTGAATAACTGGTACGCCCAAGGCAGTGAGCAACTTCTTACTCTCCTCAATCATATCAGAAGTCAGTCGTGAACTGGCTTGTCCTGCCTTCCGGGCGTCTTCAATCCGCCCCTCTGCCTTTGCTTTCTCCCAAGTTTTGTAAGCGGCCTCTCTGATTTCTCGCCTTCGCTTCACCTCATCAGCTTTGAGTTGCGGTGCCTTGCCATCAAAGACATAAACTGGGCGTATGCCACTTTCGAGAAGATTCACATTCCGGTAGAACAGCCCACTCAAGTGGCTCGTTACTTGGCCGCGTCGGTCCATCAGCGGAGTGCCATCTGGCTGCCTAATGCTTGAGAGAAACTGATAGAGTGTGTTGAACGCATCAACGGCAATCTCTCGACCTGACAAGTCATTCAGTGTGATTGGTTCTGCTCTGATTATATCACCGAGCTTCGTTCCCATCAGGTTTTCGCCTTCGTCGGGTCTGCATCCAGTATCCTGTCGTATATTATTCTATTCTCTCAAGGTGACTGGCATGCCGCTTCGCTAGGTTTATAACAAATCTGCAATTGAAAGCCAGAAACTGGTCTAAGAAGAAACCTTCCGGTGATATTTTGTCAAATATGCAGGCGATCAGATGTGCATCGTGCCACGGGTCGATTTCACCGCACGAAAGCAGTGTGAAATTCGAGTGTCCATCGTGCGGTGCATTCGTGATTTGGCGATGTGAATCATGTAGACGTTTCTCAAACAAATACAAGTGCCCCAACTGCGGATTCGAAGGGCCATAGATAGGCAGCGGTGAAGCAGAATGGCAAGAGTGATTATCACACTAAAGATTATGCCAGATAGCACTGATGTGAATATGGATAACTTGCTGGAACGCGTAAAAGGCGCCATTCCGGAGGGCACTGATGTCAGAGCCAATGAGGTGATTCCAGTAGCGTTTGGTCTCAATGCTCTCAGAATGAATGTGGCCAGGGAAGAGTCAATGGGGGGAACCGACGACATCGAAGCCGCAATAAGCGCCCTAGATGGCGTTGCGCAAGTAGAGGTCGAGATGGTTTCACGAATGTGATTATGAAGCCAATCTGTGGTAACACGATTACATTTGGTTATGATAGCAGGCAAGTCAGAGTTTATATTGGAAGCTAGCGCGCGGCGGTCACATAACAAGAGTTGATACATACCAAGATATATCGGTGGTAGAGAAATACTCTTTAGCAGAAAACCAGGACAGAGTAACAAGACGGCATTCATTGAATAGGGATTTACCGTCCTTGTTTCTGGACTGCAAACTCATACTATGGAGGTTGCGTTTGGCTAGTGGTCGAGATTGTTCTGAAGGTTGCAGAGGCTGAGCACAGAGATATCGGGCGATTCATAGTAAGAATTGACGCGGTATCGATGGAGAAATTGGGTGTCAGGACAGGAGACATAATCCAAATCAAGGGCAAGAGAGGAACCGCTGCCATCGCTTGGCCAGCCTATCAAGGCGATAAGGGCCGCGAGATTATCAGAATGGACGGCCGGATTAGAAGAAATGCAGGCGTTAGTTTAAGCGAGAAGGTGACAGTTTCCAGAGCTAATGAGGAACCCGCACGCAATGTCATACTTGCTCCAACCTCTGTTCCAATCAGGCCCGAACCCAGATTCGAAGAGTTTGTAAAAAGGAAGCTGCTTAACTGTCCTGTAACTCCTCAAGATACTGTATTCATTCCGATTCTAGGACGAGCGATTCCCTTCAAAGTCACATCGATAAAACCTGCTGGCACCGTTGTTGTGCAACATTCAACTATACTTACGATTGCCGAGAAACCGACCGGTGATATCGTTGGCACGGCGCAGGTCACGTATGAAGAGATAGGTGGTCTTTCGGACGAGATCCAGCGCATTAGAGAGATGGTCGAGCTTCCCATGAGGCATCCAGAGCTCTTCAAGAGGCTGGGAATCGATCCTCCGCGCGGACTGATTCTCCACGGCCCGCCGGGTACGGGAAAGACACTTCTGGCTAAGGCCGTGGCTAGCGAGTCAGAGGCGAATTTCATTCACATAAACGGCCCTGAAATCATGTCGAAGTTCTACGGTGAGTCAGAACAGAAGCTTAGAAAAATCTTCGAGGACGCAGAAGAAAATGCCCCCAGTATCATCTTCATAGATGAGATTGACGCGATTGCGCCCAAGAGGGAGGATGTGCAGGGAGAAGTTGAAAGGAGGGTCGTCGCACAACTTCTCGCAACAATGGATGGCCTCAAATCTAGAGGACAGGTTGTAGTCATTGCGGCCACAAACAGAGTGAATGCGGTTGATCCGGCACTGAGAAGGCCGGGCAGGTTTGACCGCGAGATTGAGATTGGCGTTCCAGATAAAACGGGAAGACTCGAGGTACTCCACATCCATTCAAGGGGTATGCCTCTTACAGAAGAGGGCGATCTACGCGTTGACTTAGCATCATTAGCCAATAGAACACATGGGTTCGTAGGAGCCGATCTTCATGCCCTCTGCAGAGAAGCGGCAATGAAAGCATTGAGAAGATACTTGCCAAAAATGAATCTTGATGAAGAGGAGATACCACAAGATGTGCTCGACCAGTTGGAGGTCACTAACGATGACTTCCTCGGGGCACTACGGGAGATTCAACCGACCGCGGTGCGGGAGGTATTCATTGAGATTCCAAACGTGCACTGGAGCGATATTGGAGGGCTTCAGGAAGTAAAAGATACATTAATCGAGGTCGTAGAGTGGCCTCTCAAAAGACCCGAAACATTCACGCGTCTAGGAATCACGCCCCCAAAGGGCGTACTTATCTATGGTCCACCTGGTGCTGGAAAAACCCTCCTTGCTAGAGCTGTAGCAACAGAAAGCGAGGCGAACTTCATTAGTGTCAAAGGCCCAGAACTGCTCTCCAAGTGGGTGGGCGAGAGCGAGAAAGCGGTCCGCGAGATATTTCGAAAAGCAAGAACTGCGGCACCAGCAATAATATTCTTTGACGAAATTGATGCAATTGCCCCGACGAGGGGTGGAATCGCTGGAGATAGTCATGTCACTGAGAGGGTCATTAGTCAACTCTTGACAGAGATGGACGGTCTTGAATCTATGAAAGATGTGATTGTTCTAGCGGCGACAAATCGTCCAGAGTTCATAGATAGAGCTCTTCTCAGGACTGGCAGGTTTGACCGGTTTGTCTATGTGCCAGCACCCGACAAAAGCAGCAGAGAGAAGATATTTGAGATATATACCAAAAACATGCCACTTGACGAGGATGTAGCAATCGAGAAACTGGTGGAGATGACCGAGTACTTCGTTGGTGGCGATGTTGAGGCGCTATGTCGGGAGGCAGGCATGCAAGCCCTTAGGGAGAATATGGATGCCGAAATCGTTTCAATGAAACACTTCAAGGATGCATTGAAAACGTTGCACGCATCCGTCACGCCGCAGATCCTTGAGAACTACGAGAAAATGGATAAGGAACTTCGAAGGATTGCCGTGACGGAAATGACTCAACGTCCCGGAACAATATGAATAACGGAAAGTGATGGTGGATTGGCGACTTGGACAGCGATACCGCTTAGAAATTTGGTGGTAAATATACTAAAGAAACGTCATGGAGTCATCCTAGAGGATGAGCTCAGGAGGGCGTTGAAGAAGGAGATTGGCAAAGAACCCAGTGAGGCTGAGCTTAACTCGGCTCTAATGCAGCTTGAAATCAACGGTCTCGTACATGTCAGTCAGATCACTAGGACCAAGCGTCGTGTAGAAGTCGTTGGAGAGGGTAGAGAGTTCCTTGCAGTGGACGAGGACTAGTGCGCCTCGGCGCTAAGGTGGAAATCCTATGCGTGGTAAGAGGGTCCTAGCAGCGGGTAAGTTTGACATTCTACACCTTGGACATCTTGCATACCTAAACCAAGCTAGACAACTAGCGGGTGAGGATGGCGAGCTAGTGGTCGTTATAGCTCTCGATAAGACCATAGAAAAGCAGAGAGGCGCCCCGCCAGTCTTCCCGCAAGAACAAAGGCGTCGACTTGTTGAATCCCTAGAAGCCGTTGATAGGGCGGTCCTCGGATATGAAACTGAAGATCAGTCCGTCATTGTGCAGGATATCAAGCCAAATATCGTGGCTCTTGGATATGATCAGAATGCCAATACACACGCCATTGAGGAGCGGCTGTCTGAAGCTGGAATGAGCACGAAAATTGTCAGACTCGAGAAGATGAAGGCTGACGGTCTTTGCTCATCTACGCTAATCAGAAAGCGAATAATCGACTACTATAGAGAGAATGGCAGAGCCCGCTAGCTACTCAAATCACTAGCTCGCCACGTGCCTCCGCATCATGCCGCATGGCAGCTAACCGTTCTTGACGGTCGAATGTGACCTTCCATAGGAAATAGGATACTCCAGCTAGCCCTATCATTAGTACTAATCCACCCAGTGCCCACCATCCCATCTTGAAATGTTCTGAAAAATCTGGTAATGGCCCTGCAATGAAGTAAGGCCAGTTGATGAAGACTCCAATCGTATAGAGAAGAGCTACCAGGGCAATCTGCTTGATATAACCCATGGCTTGTTCATCATCCTTGAGAAAAATCGCTATGGGACCCAACCAGAAGACATACCATGGCATTTCCCAACGAAAATAAAACAGGATTGCTGGAAGCATATAGACATAGAGCGGCACAAGAAGATTCAGTTTCTCTCGCCAAGAAGCTTCAATAAATTCCTGCTTCTGGGGGAAGTACTTCCCTACTGTGAGGAGCATGAAAGCTGTGTAGATTACAAGTGGAATCAATGCTGGAGGCCAGAGATACGTCACTCCTGCAAGCGGACCCTTTGTTGGCGACGTGAAGAACAATCCGGGATACATCGGATTGACTATTTCTGTGCTATACGCAGAAGTGTTGAAGAAATGTGCCATGAGCGAATCGAAACTGGCTCCAAAAAAGGTGAAGGGAATTATCGTTAGCAGAGATGACAAGAAGAACCAGATCGACGAGCCGGGGGCGCTTAGGAACATCATTGGAAATGCCACTCCGGAGTAAACCTTGGTCTGCACCGACAAGCCCAGCGTGAGCATCGCTTTGTTCATCTGACCCTCTTTCTGCAATACTAGTGCTATCAGAAGGAGACAGTCAACAATTGGTTCCAGCTTCCCTCCTCCTGCAGACATTACCAGACCGTAGATGAAGTATCCGGCGAAGAATAAACGGGCCCATTGTACTGTGTAGATCTTATCACGGAGTAGAATCGCTATGAAGACCAAGTTCAGGTTGAACACAAGCACAAGAACGAAGTTTATCCAGAGAGGCTGTAGTTCATTCACACCAGGAAAAAGCCAAGTTGCAATTGCAAAAAAAATCAGTCCAAATACAGGATACTCGTAAGTAATGTTGCCAAGATATCCCGGAAGTACGTGGTCACCATCGTTGTAACCCCACTCGGGAGGAAGCGCTTCAGCTAGCTCTTGGTCTGTCATGCTGTATACGCCGAAGCCATATATCCAGAATGCTTCTCCGTACATCTCGTTTCTGTTGCGATCACGTTCGATGACCATCGTATCTGCAATAGGAATTGCAAGTATTGAGATGATCAAGCTCAGCACGAGATACTTTCTGAACTCGTATATGCTTAGAGAGATTGCGCTGAGCATCTTCTTGTGACCGCCATGCCAGAATGGGTGTTTCGCAAATCTTCCTTACTCGGGGTAATTAACCTTTTCTAACTTCGGGGAAGTGACCTATAGTATTCATTCACTGAGTTGCAGGGGACTAGTCAGGACCATGGTAATATATAACGCATAACCGAGGCTGACTCCACAGACGATTCATCTTGATTGAAACCTCGTATTGGGCTATTGGATTATGATGGCTAGGAACGTGAAGACATGCATCAGACGAACATAAACAGGAATGCCTACGCGCTGGCCTTCTGGATTGTGCTACCATTCATAGCAATGGTATTGGGCATCCTCTGGCAGCAATACGTATACTCCCTGATGGATGCCTACGCGTCATATGCCCTAGAATCATTGGTGCTAATCCTGCTCATTCTGCTTGTGTCACGGGTATTCTTCAGAAACATAAACTCGGAATACACTGGCAGAGTTCTATTTCGGATTGGATTCATTTGGGCGATTCTCTTCTTCGCATTCAATCTAGTGTATGGGCTCTACTTTCTTGCCCTTCCACTGGATGGCGCATTATCTGACTATGATACATTCGCAGGTCGTTTCGGCTTTATCGTGCTGCTTGTGGTTTTCCTCTGTCCGCGTTTCTTCGGACGGATTCCTGAGGACGATCCAGACCTAGCCAGTATGCCCATTGGTAAGATGGCGACCATTGGTTTGCTTCCATCAGGAATCAAGATAGCATACTATAGGCGGAGAGGCGCAGAGATAGGTAAGGGGGTATCAATGGGTCTACTCTCGATTCTTGAGTGCAAGAAGGTAGTAATTGGAGATCATGCGAAGATAGGGATGGCATGTATGATCAGAGCGAACGAGTTCCATCTTGGTAGATACTCAAAACTTGGAATGCTTGTGATTATCGATACACACAAGGTAATAATCGGAGAAGAGGTCACGATACAGGAACAGGTCTACATCGGAGGCCTGAAGACTGACAAATCAGTCATTGAGATTGGAAACCTATCCATGATATTCTCGGGTAGTGTGCTGAACCCCACACATCCAATCAAGATTGGCAAGAGAGTTGGTATTGGCGGCTACAACTACCTCTTTACTCACGGCACGTGGCAACCCATTCTGGATGGATTTCCAGTGGCTTTTGGGCCAATCACGATTGAGGATGGTGTCTGGTTTCCATGGCGAGTGTTCGTGCTACCTAATGTGCACATAGGCAAAGAAGCCACCATTGGCGCAGGTGCTGTTGTGAACAAGGATGTTCCTGCACGCGCCCTTGCTGCAGGAGTCCCAGCAAAGGTACTTCGAAGAGATGAAGAGTACATCAAGAGGTTCACGGACACAGAGAAGTGCGAGATTCTGAGGAATGTACTAGTCGACCTAGTTGGTTATCTTAGAATCGAAGACTGGATTATTGAAGACCCCAACATTGAGGAGAGCTACGCGGCCGCCATGTTTAGAACTCCCAAGGGCCCCTCATCAAAGGTTGATAACCACATTCTGTTCATGTTTGAGAACACAGATGATGTATGGAGTCTAGTGAAGAACAGGACTCTGGTGGTGTCGCTCTTTGCCCTTGATGAAACACATAGGAAGAGGTTGGAGGAAGAAGGCAGCTGGTGGTTTGACCTCGAAACCAGCGAATGGGGCGGACTCCACACAAATGTAAGCGTCATGATGAGCGATTTTCTGAGCAGATATGGTCACTGGCTCAAGTACATGTCCTAGATTGATGGTGGAGAGAGCTTGAAAATCTCAGAGAGTGACTACTACAGGAATGAGATGGACATACCCTACGACCCCGGTATAGGATTTCAGATTGGGATGAACCTCAATCTGATTCAGCACATTCCGTACCAAGTCCGGGATAAGTTTGTTTCACTCATCTCCATCATGGGGAATCGGTCTTCAGGTGCGCCGAGGAGGTCATTCCCGATAGACGACCTTGCTGATAGATTGGATCCCAGCACTGAGGAGAAGAGAGAATTCTGGGACAAAGACTTTGGTGTATTGATGACTCATGATGTGGATACACGCCTTGGCTATAATTACGGACTTGCCAAGTTTGTTGAAATCGAGAAGCAAATGAACTTCGTGTCCACATTCAATATTGTACCCAAATCCTATGAATACGACGTTTCAAAACAGCTAGTGAAATCGCTATTGGATGATGGCTTTGATGTAGGCATTCATGGCCTTCATCATGACGGAAAGTTCGCATATCTGACACCATCGGAGCAGAGGGAACGAATCAAAGAGGCTGCTTCCATTGGAAGGAGATTGGGTGTGTCAGTTCTTGGTTACCGGGCACCTCTACTACATCGCACCAAGCAGATGGTGCGGATCTTGACTGAGGAGGGATTTCACTGGGACTCCTCTTTTCCCGATACCGATGCATCAACAACCGGCTACGCCTCTACTGGGAGTAGAACAATCTTTCCGTTCTATCCGCTGTATTTCAACGGAACTGAATGGCAAAGAAGCGGCATGTTGGAATTCCCAGTATCAATGCCTCAAGACTGGACTCTTCTTTACTACTACCGTCTTTCAGAGCAGTCCATGCTGAAGGTCTGGAAGAAGAAATTAGACTACATCAAGTCCAGAGGGGGTCTCGCAGTGTTCGTGATTCATCCGGACCAAGAAGACTTCGGTCATCCGAAGCATCACAAGGCATACAGAGAATTGCTGTCCATCATCATCGAGGCGGACGCCGAGATTCTCACGTCGGCGGAGCTTTCCAAGAGATGGAAAGCCAAGTTCCCTTCTGTCTAGCCCAAGTAGGTGGGGCATGGCCAGTTATCACACTTCAGACAGTTAATGCATTTCTCAGGGTCAACTGACACTTTGCCTTCGTCCAAGTTCAAAGCCCCATGTTCGCACTGAGGTATGCATGATCCGCAGGCCTGACAGAATATTGCTCTCTGCACGGCACGACCGATTTGGCCCGCCAGCCGCTTAATTGATTTTTCATCATTTCCTCTGACAACAAGAGAGCCGGAGCTGAACATCGTGATTGAGTTCTCTCCAGACTTGGTCCTCAACGCGCCAAGACTCTCAGAAACTTTCGTGCTGCCAAAGATGGGCATGACTCTTGATACCCGGTTGAGGTCTACTCCCGCAGAGAACTGCCCCTCCAGGCTGAAACCTGAATCTGTGCATGGTGACACGCCGTTCACAATGCTAAGGTCCAATTGGTCCTTGGGTCCTGCTCGAGTGCTCCTTATGTCGAGTCCAAGGTTTTCGGCTAGATTCTGTTGGCCCTGAGGAAGGTTCTTCCAACGCCAGAAACCATGTTCTGCCCATCCATCTGCAAACCCGTATCGTTTCGCCCAAGTCCTAAGCTTCTCATTCCATCGCTCGTAGAGGGCAGGATGGGTTTCACGTATGCTATCCAACTCGGCCATAGGAGAAGAGGGACAGAGGTAACACCCCATTCTGTGATATCCTCTGTTGTAAAGGGGGTTGAATGGCGCATTCTCCTTGAAGATGTACAGCCAGACTTCCAGAGCGTTCCACTTCTGAATCGGATTAGCGGACTTCTGACCGGGTACCCAAGGGTTGGAAGATACGCGGGATTCCTGAGATCTTTGGAATGATTCTAGTTTTCTCTGACCCATAAAGGTGAGCACATGCCCGCCCAGCTTCTCTGCTATCGACTTGGCTGCGGGGCCCAGCTTTAGGACCTTACAGCACCAGCGAAAGTCTCGCGCGGGGGGACCAAAGACATCAACAGATTCCCAGAACTGTTCTCCCGAATCATAACCTATGATTGTAGTATTGTGGGTTTCTGCAAACTCCTCGATATGGCGGATTGTTTCGGGAAACTCCAAGCCGGTGTTCACGAAGAACATGGGCGGGCTGAGTCCCAGAGCCTTCTCAACAAGAAGATAGACCACGAGTGAGTCTTTACCTCCGCTGAACCCCACGACCACCGGCGCATCCTCTCTCTGAGCCGTGCGCTTGATGAAATTGGTGGCTTCTTTTTCAATCAAAATCAAGTCATTCTCATTAGCCTGCACAGCGTCGTCCCATGATGCTGTCTTGGGATTGATGTTTGGGATACTGGCGTCAGCAACGTCGCGCATCTTGACTGCGTAACCCTTCTCCTTATGCGCCATGTCTGGGCCGCTCATTCTTGCAGTTCCTACGCCAACAACGACTCCATCCGAATCCATAAGCATGACTTCATTGTTTTTCTTGATTCCTGAGTCGCAACCAGCTACCCCCGGGACCATGAGGTTAGCTCCATCCTTGAGAAACTTCAATATCCCATCATGAAGCGAAACCCACTTCTTCCTCGTGAGCGCCCCTATCCGTCGACCTCCCTCGAGTGTAAGTAGAAAAGCGTAATTGTGTTCTGGAATGTCGAATCGCAGTCGCCCCACGATGTACCCATCGACCACTACTTCATACATTGCGTCCAAGGATGATACCTTGTTCATCACGATAGTCTTGTCAGAAGGGAGAACGCTCTCACCAATGCCTTCACCGAATTGGCGATCTATCGCTAGGATAGCGCGCTCAAGGTGACCATCCATTGCGGGGAATGGGTCACCTGGGGGAGAAATGTTGATTTTTCGAGGCGTCGACTTGCAGATACTGCATTCCGTTTCCTCGAATCGCGGAACATTGCACTCGTCACACCAAAACAACCGTATCTTGCCTAGATATGGTGCATGTCCTCTGCGAAACTTCCTTCTTCTACGGCTCGTCCTACCCAGTTGCATCAGCCCCCATTCAGGTTTTAGGATATGGGAATATCCAGATTCTTGAGTGTATTCTTAGCGGGTTGACCTACCTTGTTCCAGCCCCTCAACGCATAGTACTTTGTAAGCATCTCCTCGAGATGAACCACGCGATTGCGAGAACCCCCTTCAGGAAGAGCCGTGGAGAATCTTTCTGGTAACTTATCATCCTCTGCAGTAAGACCCTCGCGGAGGTTGAAGAGGCGCTCTAGATTCCAGATTCGTTCACCAATGGCGAGTAAGGCGGAGCCATCTATTGGCAGCCCAGTACAGGCAGCCGCCATATCAGCGTAATCATCAACTGTCCAAGCGAAGCTTGTAAAGCGACAGACCACCAAGGAGTCCATTGCCGCAGAGAGATTCTGGAAGAGAATGACAAGGTCCGGCTTTCCCTCAGTCGTGTCACGGTCGATTCGGACAGGGGAGCCCATTATCTCTGGACCAATCAAGTAGGATCGTAGATGGCATCCTCCACGGTTAGATGTTGCATACCCAAGAGCGTGGCCTTGCGCTCCTCTTGGATCATATGCGGGAATTTCAAGCCCCTTAACATGCATAGCAAGCTCAGGTGCACCGTAACACGAGGCAAGAGTACGGGAGCCCTCACCCAGTTCTGCGCCGAGACCGCGTGCAAGTGCAATATCCTCAATTAGATCGAGGATACCTGTCGTGTCACCAAACTTGAGAGGTGCTTCCATCTTGCCCTTCTGAACGAGCTCCATGGCACAACCGATGGTGCTTCCTACCGATATTGTGTCAACACCCAATAGGTTGCAGCGGTGATTCGCCATCGCAATCCATTCTAGGTCGTTAATGCCGCACTGAGGACCAAAGGCCCAAATCGTTTCGTACTCTGGGCCTCCAACCTCTTGACCATATGCGGTACTGATGCGCCCACAACCAATGGGGCATCCGTAGCAGTTGTAACGCTTCACCGAAAGGCGCTCTAAAAGCTTCTCACCTGACACTGCCACAGCATCATTGAAGTTTCCCTCTTGGAAGTTAAAGGTTGGGAGCATGCCAAACTCGTTTGTGACATTCACCAAAACTGCGGTTCCGTAAACTGGAAGTGCCTTGCTTGTGACTGGGTTCTTCTTGATGAGACGCCTTGCATGTTTCACGGCTTCGTTCAGTCGATCAGTATCATCTATGGCCACGTCACCGGTTCCTCGGACGACAACAGCCTTCAACTTCTTGGACCCCATCACTGCGCCAACACCGCCGCGTGCAGCGGCCCTATGCAGGTCGGTCATGATTGCGGCGAGCTTGACTTGGTTCTCACCGGCAGGCCCTATGCATGCGACCTGAGCTTTAGAGCCAGTTTCTTTGAGAAGACCCTCAGTAGTCACAGCAGTGTCTTTTCCCCATAGTTTCGAAGCATCCCTCAACTCCACCTCGCCATCATTAATCCAAAGATAGACTGGTAAAGATGAAGCACCCTCGAAAATAATGGCAATGTAGCCAGCCTTTCGCAGCTGAGCACCGAAGTAACCACCCGCATGTGAGTCGAAGATGGTGCCTGTCAACGGGGATTTAGTCACCACAACAAAGCGTCCAGCAGTAGGGACGGATGTCGCAGTCATTGGACCCACAGCAAAGATGAGCCAATTATCCGGAGACAGTGGGTCAATCCCTGAAGGCAGGTTATCATAGAGGAGTTTCACTCCGAGACCTCGTCCCCCAAGATACTGCGCAAAATCATCAGAGGATATCTGTTCCCGGCGAATGGAACCATCAGTCAGTGACACACGAAGAATCGCGGCATTGGTATAGGTTTGTTTTGACAAACAAGATTCCTCCTAGTCGTTGAAAACATTGTCCTCACGGTGGGGACATGTGAGACATCGTTTCTTGTACCAGAGATAGACCTCTTTGGGTTGCTTGGCCATACTGGCATGACGGCTTGGGCAGTCCCAGCATGGTCTATCTGGTTGCATCCAAGCATCGCTATACTGGATCCAGCGGAAGTCCTCCACAATGGCAACTCCCGCACTAGTTCCGAGACGGTTTGCGCCTGCATCAAGCATCTTGATTGCATCCTTGAAGTTGCGGATGCCTCCGGCCGCTTTCACCCCCATGGAATCACCGACTGTTTCACGCATGAGCCTTACATCGTGTGGAGTCGCGCCCATAGGACCAAAGCCAGTTGATGTCTTGACGAAGTCTGCACCGGCCTCCTTCACTAACAAACATGCTTGATGCTTCTCGTCGTCAATCAGAAGACCGGTTTCTAGAATCACTTTCACATGCGCGGCTCCGGATGCTTCGACTACAGCTTCGATGTCTTTGCGGACAAAATCATAGTTCTTATCGCGGAGTGCTCCAACGTTGATGACCATATCGATTTCATGAGCACCCAAACGGACGGCCTCCTTGGCTTCCATAGCCTTCACCTGTGTTAGATTGGCACCTAGAGGGAATCCGATAACACAGCAAACCTTCACAGATGAGTCCTTGAGTAGCTCGGCAGCATACTCAACATGTGTAGTATTGATGCACACCGCAGCAAATTCATACAGGAGTGCCTCCTCACAGAGCTGCTTGATTTTGGACTGCTTTGCTTCTGGCTTTAGCACCGTATGGTCAATCGTTTTGGCTAGATCTTCGACTGTGAGGTCCATGAGAGTGCCTCCGGTTTTGGAAAAAAGCTCTTACCGCTATTAATCCCTTCGAAATGAAGAGATGCTGGACAATCACCTTGAGCCAAGATAGCTTCGGATGTCGTCTAGTACTTCTTTTTGGAGCCGCAAAACATCGTGAACCTCGATTTCTTCAGCGTCCTTGACGACCGAGTTGAGCTGTACTACCGTTCCCACAGCATCAATCCTTTCGAAGTCAACCGGAAACTCAACTTCTGCACCTTTCACAATCAGCTCGGAGCGGGTTGGATGGAGCCCGATTCTAATGCTCCTCACGATTCCGATTCTTCGCGCTCTATTGTCAAGAACCTCTTTTCCTAGAAGGCGGCCGGGCATGCTCAGCTCGTAGAGCTCTGCTTCGATACTGGGCATGGACTCCTTGGTAGACATAACATCTCGACTCCTTGTTCCAAGTTGCAGAAGAAGTAGGAGGCTTTTTACAGTGAGTATTATCAATGAACGCAGAATGGCGCTTCTGGCTATGTGAGGAAAGAGCGTTGGTTAAGAGAGCGTCCTTTGTCGATTTGCCGCTTGTAAAGAAGAATAGTATTGAGTATAGATCATATCAGGTCAACATTGCGGAGATTGCTGAGAAAGAGAGCACGATGGTCGTGTTAAGCACCGGACTTGGCAAGACTGTAATCGCAGCTCTTATTGCTGCTAAACGCCTGAAACTCCATCAAGACAGCAAGGTTCTCTTCCTTGCGCCATCTCGACCACTTGTAGACCAACAGGCACAGTTCCTTAGACGAGTCCTCGAGATTAGTGCTGATTTGATTGTGTGCATGACTGGGCAGGACTCACCCGAGGACAGGCGAACCATATGGGCTAACGCTCAAGTGATTGTGATGACGCCTCAGGCATTGCAGAATGACCTCGTGCGGAGAAGCTATGATCTGGCTGAAGTTTCATTGATTATCTATGACGAGGCTCACCGGGGAGTCGGCAACTACGCATACACATTCATTGCCGAAATGTATGAGAAGCAGGGAGAGAACGCTCTGTCACTGGGAATAACAGCATCCCCGGGACATCAAGTAGAGCATATCAAGACGGTATGTGACAACCTTCGTCTAGCCCATGTTGAGGTGAGGGATGAACAGAGTCCCGATGTACGTGACTATATCGTTTCAGTAGAGAGCGCCATCCGATATGTGACTCTTCCCCCCGAGATCGAAGTTCTGAGAGACGTCCTATATTCATTGTTGGATGACTATGTCGCTCCAGTCGTAAGCAACGGCTTCTCGCTTCCTGACAGTCGTAGACTCAGCAAGAAGGAGATACTGAAAGTTCAGGGCGAAGTGCGTCGAGAGATTGGTTCCTACACCAAGCCCCCTCGTCAGCTCTATTTGGTCATGCGTAACCTGACTGCATCGCTACGCATTGTGCACCTCCTAGAATTCGTTGGTACACAAGGACTAGCGCCTACTCACAGGTACGTCCAAGGGATGTACGAAGAAGTCCGCAACAAGAAAAGCTCTAAGGGTGTCAAGGATTTGATTTCGCGCCTTGAGTTCAAGCAGTTTGAGAACCTGTTGCAAGCCATGGTAGCGAAAGGACATCGTCATCCTAAGGCGGATGCAATACTAGAGATAGTCAGCGAGCAGCTCTCTGTCAATCTGGATTCGCGTATCTTGATATTCACGCGCTTTCGTGACACGGCAATCGAGGTCGTTGAAATACTGAACCAGCTAGATGAAACTCGTGCTAGTCGGTTTGTGGGCCAAAGCACGAGAGGTTCAGACAAGGGACTCAGCCAGAAAAAACAGGTGGAAATCCTTGAGGGGTTCCGGAACAACGAGTTCAACGTCTTGGTTGCCACCCAAGTAGGAGAAGAGGGTCTAGATATTCCAGAGTGCAATCTAGTTATCTTCTACGACTGTGTGCCATCTGTTGTGCCGTACATTCAGCGGAAAGGAAGAACAGGACGTAGGACTCCGGGGCGCGTAGTGATTCTCGTAGCAAAGGGAACACACGATGAGTTCTATCATTGGAGTGTGATTAGGAAGTTGAAGAAGATGCCTGACGCCTTGAAAGAGGCAGAGAAAGAACCAGATGATAAGCAGACTAGCTTGGATGAGTTTGCTAACGAAGCTGGTGAGAAGCCAAGCATTCCCAGCACAGGGGCCGCTCGCGTGTCCAAGACAGACGATACGATAAGGCTCATTGTGGACTCTAGGGAGCTTCCTACAGGTGTGGCTCGGGAGCTTACGCGTCTAAACGTCGAGATTTCAGATGAAAGCTTGAAGATTGGGGACTATATTGTTTCAGAGGACGTGGCTGTGGAACGGAAGGAGATGGGAGATTTCATCCAGTCAATGATCGATGGACGTCTCTTCGACCAGCTGGTGGCGCTTCGCTCAGCTTATCGTAGGCCGGTACTCATCATGGAGGGAGAGCAGCTCATTGGCCTGAGAGCAGTCAATCCAGCTGCAATCTATGGCGCATTAGCATCCATCGCAATTAGGGTTCAGGTACCGATTATTTGGACACGAAATGCTGAGGAAACCGCCATTGTTCTCTATCGCATGGCGCACCTTGAGCAGATAGGCGCAAAGAAGACTCTCAGAACACGATCTGGAGAAACAATGGGAACGGATGCTAAGGCGCTGGAGTACATACTGTCAGGATTCCCAGGGGTTGATACAGTCATCTCGCGTGCAATTCTGGCAGAGTTCGGGACCTTAGACAAGGTCTTTTCTGCAGAAGAGAAAGAGCTCCAAAGGGTCAGTGGAGTAGGGAAAAAGATTGCATCTAGGATTCGAAGGCTGCTTACAACCAAGCATCCAGATTACAGTGAGAGTAGTGAAGAGGATTCTTGACTGCTCTAGTATACTTCCGGATTCTTTCCAACGCCCTTACTGTACGCCTCTCTGAGCCTGTCTGTGACGCTCCGGTTCAATTCCCAGTATTGCCTATAGTCGCCATCTTCGAGCTGAACGACACTCAGGATTCTATACATCCTTGCATAGACTGCTGGGTCAATCTCAGCGACCTCTTTGAGTGTCTTCTTCGCCCCTTCGCTGCCCTTGTTTGCAAGGCGATCGCGATCAGTGAAGTCATCGGCCAGCTGTTGAGTGCTATCATCAGCGGGTAAGTCGAATCCTAGGCACTTCATGACTCCGATAATATCGAGTAACCGGTCCATATCAAGGGGATACCGCTCCGGGAGATTGTCCATGTCCCCAGTGGCAATGAAGACATTCTCTGCAGTTGCCCTCCAGAGCTTCTTCATGATGTGCGTACTGCCATTGCCAGCCGGTTCGTGGCCGTCTTGCTCGACGAGTCCAGCCTTCCCCAATTCCTTCAGGTGATAGCGGACCGTCTGAGGCTTGATTTCTTTCTGGTTCTCTTGCCGCTCTAAAAAGTCGCATAGCTCGGAAGTAGACATCCGCTTTGCTCTGAGTGCATGGAGAATCTGTCGACGGCTCTCTTCATTGAGCGCGTGAACAGCATCTACTGCTTCCTGACCAGTCAGGATTTTCAGAGTGTCCAGTTTGCGTTCCTCCGAACTAGGTAGTGTACTGGCTCCTAATACTATAAGGATTCAGAAATGTCCCTTTTCGAAGAGATGTTTCGTCTATGCAGGGACATAGATGAATTGTCGCATGTCTCGCAGGCATGGGACCCTCTTGACAAGGTTCATTCTCAAGAGCTTTCTAAGTGCATAGCGTACAGTTCTTGGTGCGAAAGAAACTGTATCCAGTAGTTGTTTTGGAGTAATTCCCTTTCTTCCCTTCGTTCGTAGGATATCAAGAACCACCACTTGGCTCTTCGTAAGCTTCAAACCCTCTAATTCATTGGCTAATTCAGCGTTGGACATCAATGTGATTCACCCTCAACAAGGCATGTAGATGAACTGCCGCATATCCTGCAGACAGGGCACTCTCCTAATCAACTGCTTCTTCAAAAGCTTCCTAAGTGCGTAACGGACGGTTCTAGGGGCAAAAGACACTTTGTCCAAGAGCTGCTTGGGTGTCACACCATTTCTCCCGCTGCTTCGCAAAATATCGAGGACTATCATTTGGCTCTTAGTGAGCTTCATGCCTTTCAGTTCCTCGGCGAGTTGTTCATTCGTCATCAATCGTTGTTCACCTGTTTATCTAAGTTACAGATTGTAAAAATTTACAATACACGCACTTATGCCGCAATCAGCTATATTAATGTATCGCAGTCTGAAGTCCTGTGTCGCGGGCCCACACCGCGGTGTATTCTTGGCTTTCAGAATGCTATTGACTTGCTGCCATCGAGATAGATTATGTGAGTTGATGAGAGCGTGCGCCGCAGATATCTGTGGCAAACTCTTTAATGACGTGGACAGACTGCACCATCGAGCAACGATGAAGAAGGCCGCTCTACTTGCAGCAGGCGATTCCACAAGGATGATGCCACTCTCAGCAAATATCTCTAAACACTTATTGCCAGTTGCGGGAGAACCATTGATCTTTCATAACCTCAAGGCGCTTCGCGATGCAGGCATTAAGGAAACCCTGATTGTCTACGGCTACCGAGGGCAGGACCTCCAGGACGCCATAGACTCTGAGGATTGGAAACCGATGCGTATCTCGTGCATCCTGCAGAAAGAAAGGAAAGGCACAGCGGATGCAGCACGGTATGCAAAAGCATTCGCGCTGGATGATGATATCATACTCATGAACGGCGACGTATTGAGCGGGCCCGGCACTTTCAAAGGGCTGATAGAACGCCACAGAAGAAGTAAACGAAGTCTTACCATGACCGTCAAGCCAGTTGATAACCCCTCTGCCTATGGCATCGTTGTCGTGAATAGGAAGAAGGCAGTCGACCTGATTGAGAAACCAAAGCCTGAGCAGATAGTAAGCAATCTGGCCAATGCAGGAATCTATGCCGCGGGCCCCGAGATTTGGGACATGATAGATAAGACTCAGCCCTCGAATCGAGGGGAACTTGAGATAACAGACTCGATTAAGATGTTGATTGATCAGGGGAAAGTAGGCGCGTTTGAGATCCCGTCGTGGTGGATGGATGTTGGCAAGCCTTGGGACCTGCTTGAAGCCAACAGGTTGATTCTGAATGATGCGACTGGATACATCTCAGGAGAGGTTGAAGAGGGAGCAGTACTAAAGGGAGAGGTCTTTGTTGAAACAGGGGCCACCATTAGAAGCGGAGCTTACATTGAAGGCCCGGTCTACATAGGTGAAGGTTCAACCATAGGACCGAATTGCTACCTACGGGCACACACTTCAGTGGGCAAACAAGTCAAGATTGGAAACGCGGTCGAAATCAAGAATAGCATAATTATGGATGGCACCAATGTTGGTCACCTCTCGTATGTGGGCGACTCAGTGATAGGTCGCAAGGTGAATTTCGGTGCAGGAACAATAACGGCGAATCTAAGACACGACAACAAGACTGTGAGAGTTTCCGTCAAGGGTAAGAGAATCGATTCGGGACGCCGGAAGATGGGT